>CAZQDO010000238.1:0-8785 GCA_964592085.1 uncultured Anaerolineae bacterium
AACGCCTTCCGCCTGACAGACTACATAGACTTTGTGCGCCAGGGGGGCAAAAAGTCGGCTCCAGATTACCGCCTCCCCTACCTCCCCGCACAGAACATGATACCGAGAAGGGCCTTCGAGGACTTCGTGAAGAGTCTGGATGCCCCTGGGATGTCGGACGAGAGGATGGAGCGAGAGGCGCGCAGCTTCGGGGAGAAATACCCCTACACAGCCGACCTTCTCAGCGACATGTTGTGGTACGGGGATGAGAGCGAGCAAGAGAGAGCGATCGGCATCCTGGGGATGCTGGCCAACGAGCGAGCAGTGGCTGCCTTGCGGGCTTTCGCTCTGAGCCAGGTAGGCGACGATAACCCACGAATGACCGCAGCTATCGCCCTAATAGATCTAGGAATCTTCAGCGAAGACGAGCCGGTGAGGCTCTGGGTGAAGGGCCAGTGGCGGGAGGTGCTGCTCCGGCGTCAATTCATCACCGAGGAGTGGGAACTGGAGTACAGCGATGAAGTGCTAGACCTTTTGGATGAGGCGATAACAGCCTTCCAAGGGGGGGAAGAAAAGAAAGCCGAAGCGCTCTACAAAAAGATGATCGCCCTGGAGCCCAATGCCAAGGAAGCCTACGGAAACCTGGGCGTCATCTATCTCAAGCAAGGTCGTGAGGAAGAGGCAGAGAGGTTTCTCCAGAAGGCCATAGAGATAGATCCCAGCTACGTTCACCCCCGCTGCAATCTGGCCTCGATACGCATCAGACAGGAGCGGCTCGAGGAAGCGGAAGAGCTCCTGAAGCCAATAACTGAACTCAGGACGTTCCATCCCCAGGAACTCCTGTTCTACAACCGCATCCTCGTTGATCTGTTCACCGCCCAGGAAGATTACGAGGCGGCCGAGCAATGCCTGGAGATGATCCTGGAGATGGAGCCGGAGGACGAAGTAGCCCAGAGACGCCTGGTGATGGTGCAGATCATGAAAGGCTCTGAGAGGATGTTCGCCCGGATGCAGGAACGCGATAGGCGCCGGCGCGAGCGAGAGCGACAGAAACCTCTGAAGGGCATGGACTTGCCATCTTGCCTTTCGCGCTACACCAAGGACAATCTGATGGCTATGGCCCAGGCCCTGGGCGTCAGGCGGCCAGCGGGCATCAGAAAAGCGGAGCTAATCGCTCTCATGGCCGAGTCATTGGCCGATCCTGAGGTGGTAGAGGAAGCCTGGAGAGGTCTTGCCAGTGAGGAGCGGGAAGCTCTGCGCTTCGTCTTCGACCAGGGCGGGATGGTGCCCTACCATGAGGTCAGTCAGAAATACGGAGACGACCTCGAGGAAAGCTATTACTGGTACTACCGCGAGCCAGAGACCACCATCGGCCGCCTGCGACTGCACGGCCTGCTCTTCGAAGGAGGGCACGAGGACGAGGTGGTGCTGGCGATCCCTACGGAGGTG
Source organism: uncultured Anaerolineae bacterium (assembly GCA_964592085.1). Classification (GTDB taxonomy): domain Bacteria; phylum Chloroflexota; class Anaerolineae; order VGOG01; family VGOG01; genus CAZQDO01. The sequence continues at coordinate 1,429 of CAZQDO010000238.1, forward strand.
CGCCAGTTGCTGGAGGACTTGGCGAAATGAGAGAAACCAGGTTTTTGCTCAAAAAGAGCTTCGCGGGGCATTGAGAACACCAGCAATCGCGTACGCTTTGAGTACAGAGAGTCTCAAAAACCTGGTTTCTGGCCGCTTCCTCAGGTGGCTTTTAGAACCGAGCCACAATACGGGCACTCAGCGGTCTGCGGGTCGAGCCAGGTGACATCGTCGGGCTTGACGGGCCCGCCGCAGGCCGAACACCTGGCAGGCAATTCCCGGCGTGCCATCCGTCTGGCAGCAGGAGGCCATCCAGCAGGGCGTGCCCCGGGCGGCTGCCGCCGCTCAGGCGGAACCTCAGCCAGACGCGCCTCCACCTCTTGCCGCAGAGCCTCAGCCTCGGCCTGGTAGCCCTTTTCCTGCAAAGCCTCCACCATCCTGGGCATGAGCCTCTCAATCTTGCCAAACAGGCTCGCCCGGCCAAAGAGTCGCAGAGCGTGTTTCCCTCGCTCCACGGCTGCGGCGGCTTTCCCCATCTCCAGATGGCAGCGCGCCGATTGCAGGTAGAGGTCCCCGGCCCGGTTCAGCATCCCCCGCTCGGCAGCACCCTCGGCCAATCGGTCGAAGATGGGTGCTGCCTCGGCGAATTCGCCCCGATCAAACAGACGATGGGCCCTCTCCAACATCTGCCGGGGCCTGGGCCTGAGTCCAGGCCTGGGTCTTCTACGCCGTAGAAATGGCATGTTCCCCTCCCGGTATCATTTAGAGCCTATCCGAAAACTGCTCCCGCATCCGTCCCCGGGTGCGGAAATCGGCCCGGGGCCTGCCCTGAGCGTAGCCGAAGGGACGGGCCTCAGAGCGGGTTTTCGGATAGGTACTTATTCAGCACCCAAGAAGTAGCTCAACAAGATGGAGACCAATCCCGCCGCTATCATCTTCACGCCTGAGATGATCAGGTTTTCTTTGGACACTTTCCCCAGGAAAGCTCCCACGGCGAAGAGCACCGTCAGGGCCATGCCTAAGGAGGCGTAGTAACTGAAGACGATGTCGGCCAGCAGACCGCTGAAGAAGAAGGGCAGGAGCACCACCAGTGCCGCCAGGAACGGAGCCAGGCCATCTACCAGGGCCACCACGACCACCGCCACCCGCGAGGCCCGCCCGATCTTGGTCTGGCTGAGGTCTGTCAACGTGTGGTTCTCCAGGTCGTCCAGGTCTCTCTTGCGTTCGGCGGACTCCGTCAGGTAAGCCCCCCACAGGCCCGAAACCCCCATGGCGATGCAGGTAGAAAAGCCCGTGATGATGACCACGGCAGCATCGTGCACATGGGCGGTGTAGTTGCCCATCAGGACGCCGATGATGGTCAGCACCCCATCGAAGGCGTTCATGGCGAAATAACGCCGGGCGATCTCGTCTATGCCGGCAATGTCGCTGTATTCTCTAAGCTCGTGCAGCATCCTGCGAGGAAAAAATCCCATTGAGGCTCAGATAGGCTCCTAGTCCTGCGGTGTCACCGCATCCTCGATGATCATCTTGCCCGCCACCACCTCGTCAATGGAGTGCACCGAGCCACCGTTTTGCTGGATCGTCTCCACCACGCTCTCGTAGAGGATGTCGCTTCCCTCGATGGTGATCTTGGCGTTCTCCACCCTGCGGTCAATCTCGTAGATGCTGATGTTGACCGCCTCTACCCCTGGGAGCCCACTCAACAACTGTGCCAGTTGAATAATGGTAGGATCAAGAGGTTTCAAAACATCCAGTACCAATCGTCTAACCTTACCCATTTTCGTTTCGATCTCCTTGTTTAATCAATCGTTTCCCAACGAGCCACTTCGTCGGGGACAGTCGAAGTGTCAGTCTCAATGGATCCAAGGTTTCCAGCAGAGGCGGCTCCCACGCCGCCGGCCCGCGGGCGTGGGAGCCCGCTCTGCTCAGAATTTGGATCTACTTAGGCCCCTGTTCTATCTTGCGCGCAAAAATGAGGTAGCCTGTGTGGGCCACCATCCGATCCATGGGTCGCAGGCGAGCTGGGACGGCCTTGTAAGGACGCAATAGCAGCTCCTCGACCTCGACAGCGGAGAAGCCGTGCTCTGGCAGAGCCCCGATCAGTCGCACCACCTGATTGGTCGTAGGCAGAGTAGCCCCAAAGAAGCCACCACCCTTGAGAGCCGCATAAGCCTGGTCCAGATACTCCCAGGGGGTACGCAAGTCGAGAAAGAGAGCGTCCACATCCACCTCATCGAACCCTTCCGCGATGTCTCGCTCTCTCAGCTCCACAAAGGGAAGCAAGCCCAACTTCTCCAGATTTTTGGTAGCCAGCTTCAGCACGTCGGGTCTCGCCTCGTAGGAGTAGACGCGGCCTGTAGGCATAACTGTCCGAGCCAGGACCAGGGTGAGGCCGCCGCTGCCAGTGCCGGCTTCCACCACCTTGCTGCCAGGCCCCACGTTCATCTTCAGCAGGATGTAGCCGATGTCCTTGGGGTACATGATCTGAGTGGTGCGTTTGAGGTTTAGGATGAGGTCGTGGATGGAGGGCTCCAGGACGAGGAAGGGATAGTCCAAATGGGATTGCACTTCTCGGCCTAACGGTTGGCCGATGAGATCGTCGTGCCTGACCACTCCTCTGTGAGTCTGCAACTGTGCGCCTGCCTCCAGGCGTACAATAAAGGTCTTCCTATCTCGGCTCATCAAGAACACCAGGTCATTTTCCCTGGCTACGTTCACCGGCTCGCCTCCTGAAAAAGGGACTTTGCTCCGCGCATAACATTATAACCCATGCTGGATTTAAATGCAACTTCCGTCAGGCAGCAAAGGTGTTTCTCGAATCTGGGGAACACTTCTTGCAAAAAGGCCAACCTCGTGGTATAGTTACAGGGAAACAATCCTGGTAAGGAGACAGCATCATGAATGAACCTTGTAATGAACTGAGCCGAAGTATGAAAACAGTTGCCGAGCTAATGGCCATCTCGGCCCGCACCGCGCCCAAGTCGGTGGGCCAGGACTTTGTAGTGACCAAGATCATCGAAGGTAATGACGTCCAGGCCTTAGCCGAGAAGATGGTCGAATTCGGGGAGCGGACGGGCAAGAAGAACTTTGATCGCGACGGGGCCAACGTGAGGGACTCCGCCGTCGTGCTCCTCATCGGCCTGAAGGACGCTAAGGCAGTGGGCCTCAACTGCGGGGCCTGTGGCTTCGACCGGTGTCCAAAGCTCAACACCCACGAGGGCGAGTTCAGAGGACCCCAGTGCGCCTTCCGGCTGCTGGACATGGGCATCGCTCTTGGCTCCGCCGTGAAGACGGCCAGCCTGCTCAACGTGGACAACCGCATCATGTATCGCATCGGCGTGGTGGCCCGGGAGATGGGCCTCATTGACGCCGATTACGTGATGGGCATCCCCCTCTCTGCCACAGGCAAGAGCATCTATTTCGATAGATAGCAGATGTATTGCATTCTGACCATCAACCCAGGCTCCACGTCTACCAAGGTCGCTGTGTACGACGATGAGCACTCCCTCTTCGTGGAAACCATTCCCCATTCGGCTGAGGAGATCGCCGCTTTTCCCCGCATCGCTGACCAATACGCCTTCCGCCGTGACGCGGTACTCAGCCTCTTGGCTGAGCACGAAATCAAGCTGGAGTCTCTCGATGCAGTCGTAGGACGAGGGGGCATCCTCAGGCCCATTCCCAGCGGCACGTATCTCGTCAACGAGAAGATGCTGGACGAGCTGCGTCCTGAGCCTGACGAAGGGCTGCGTCATCCCCGGGAGAGGGAGCACGCCTCCAACCTGGGAGCCATCCTCGCTGACGAGATCGCCCGACGAGCCGGCGTCCCCGCCTTTATCGTGGACCCAGTTTGCGTAGATGAGTTCGACGACATCGCTCGCGTCTCTGGATTGCCGGAGATCGAACGGCGGAGCCTCTCCCACGCCCTCAATCTCAAAGTCGCCGCGCGGCGGGCAGCCAGGGAGCTGGGCAAGCGCTACGACGAGGTCAACCTGGTGGTGGCCCACCTGGGCGGGGGCATCTCTGTCACCGCCCACCGACGAGGGCGAATGGTGGACGTCAATCAGGCCCTGGACGGCACGGGCCCCTTCGCCCCGGAGCGCGCCGGGGGGCTGCCGGTGGGCGACGTGATCCGCTTATGCTACTCTGGCCAATACACCTGCGAAGAGATGCTCAAGAAGATCGCCGGGCGTGGGGGACTGGTGGCCCACCTGGGCACCAACGATGCCCGCCAGGTGGAGCGGCGCATCGAAGAGGGGGACAAACACGCCAGGCTGATCTATCAGGCGATGGCCTATCAAATCGCCAAGGAGATCGGTCTCATGGCTACCGTGCTCAAGGGCGACGTGGATGCTATCGTCTTGACGGGGGGGCTGGCTCGCTCCGACATGCTGGTGGGTTGGATCGTAGAGCGGGTGGGGTGGATTGCGCCGGTGATGATCTACCCCGGCGAGGACGAGATGCTGGCCATGGCCCAGGGAGCCCTCCGAGTGCTCAGGGGTCAGGAAGAAACCCAAGATTATTGACAAAATCGCTAAATTCGTATAGAATTATGTCAGTACAAGTAGAGGGTAGCTGCACAGCTCCGCTAAAAAACATGTCACGCTCATCGGCCCCGAGCGAGTGGCCTCGAAGCAAATCTGACAGAAAGGAGACGTATACTGCATGTCGCGCCACTCCGACTATAGTATACAAGGGTAAAAATGGGAATCAAGACATCGGAAGAGGCCAAGGAGCTGTTCGACAAAGCACTGGATCTTTCGGACGAGGATATCACAATCCTCAAGGAACTGAGGAACACGGGGTCAACCCTGCCTGTCAAGCTGGCCGCACAACTCCTCATCAGCCCGTCTACTGCCCAAGACAAACTCAGCCAGTTGCAGCAGAAGGGCCTGGTGGCCAACGTCCAGCAAGTCAAGAGGGACTTCTTCGCCTCAGAAGGAGAGGAGTACTTCTCCCTCAGCGACGAGGGGGAGGAGATGATGACCATACTGCCGTTGGTTGAGAAAGTGCGAGGTGAGTCATGATCTCGATCATACTTTTCTGTCTATCAGCAGGATTGATCAGCGCCGTGCTGTTCATGCTGGATGTCATTTCCGAGACCAAAGAGCCCTATGAGGCGATAACCACCCGGGAAGTCATGGCTCTTTACCTGGTCAATGTGGTCATCGCCACTCTGATCACTTATGTCCTCTATTTGACGGATCGGGTTGAACTCGGCTTCCTGGCCTGGATGGGGGTCGTTCTGGGCTATCCCCTGCTCATGCACACTAAGGTTTTCACCATCAAGGGGCAGACCCCTGCCGACAACATCTCCGTGGGCTTCGAGGTAATTTATCAGCAGGTGAGCAAGCTGCTCCTCCCCGGCGTGGACAAGTCCATTGAGGAACGAGGCTCTCAGTTGCTGACGGCTTTTCGGGCCTTGCCCATGGACAGGATCGTGGAAAAGGCCAAAGACTACATCACGCCCAAGAACATCGAAAACAAACAGGCCGTCATGGACTGGCTGGATGAGATGCAAAGCGACGCCGAACAAACCCCAGAACACGCCGACAACAACAAGCGGGCCATCTTCGCCAAGATCCAGGACATCGGCGGCTACCGAGGCATCAAGTACATTTTAAGAGGGTAAAGCACACCTATCATCCAACACACAAAGCGGCGGCTGTAGATTGTTGCTTACAGCCGCCGCTTGGCGTTCGGTCAGTCCAGGCTGCAGAGATCAGAAACCAGGTTTTTCTGCTGACAAGATACCCTCTCGCCTTTCAAGTAAACCTGAGAGCAACCATCTGTTCGTTCAGACAGGCAAAAACCTGGTTTCTCTATCAGGTGTCGTTAGCCGCCGGCCACTGGGGGGAAAATGGCCAGCACGTCGTCTTCGCTGAGTCTGGTGTTGAGACCATCCAGGAACCTGATGCTTCGGCCGTTGACGAAGACATTGATATACGCCTCAAGGTTGCCCTCGTCGTCGAGAATGTGCTCTCCCAGGGCGGGATAATCGGCCACCAGCCTATCGAGCACACTTCCCACCGTATCACCACCCTCCAGACCTACCTCAATTTCCTTCACCCCAACGATTTGTCTTAGTGTAGCGAAGAGTTTCACCTTCATGCTCGACCTCAACTGGAACACCGGGCTGGCAGGATTTAACGGACTCACACTGCGTAGATTGCAGTACATGATTATATCATCGCTGAACGCAAAGCACAAGAAACAGTGACACTGGATACTGATCTTGACTATTCGGGGGATACGGGATAAAATTGGCGGGACGCACTGAGGCGATGAGGCACTGATTACTCGTTGACTCGACACACACTTGAGAGGTGAGCAATGAAAAAGTTTCGACAACTCATGATGGGACTTGGCATGGGCCTGGTTGCCGTGGCAGTTTGCCAGGAGCTGCGGAAGCCCCCTGAGGAGCGCACCTGGCACGGGCGGATCGGTGGGCTCATGCCCTACGATTTCCGTCCACCCACCCCGGAGCGGCTGCGCGATGCTTACTGGAATCCCGACGAGCCTCGCATCTTCACCGACCGGGTTCTTGGCATCGGCTGGGCCATCAACTTCTACAGCCTGCTACAAGGACTGAGCGAGCTCAAGGCCAAAACATGCGCTGCCATGAGGGAGGGCACATGACCGCTGTAGACATCGTTGCCGTGGGCAGCGACCACTCAGAAACTTCCCCTCACCCCCCCCCTCTCCCCAAAGGGGCGAGGGGGCACGTCCCCTCTCCCTCGCAGGGAGAGGGTTAGGGTGAGGGTGGGATGTTTCTGCTCCCTACGGATGGCGCACCGCGCCATGGAAGACTCGCAATGATACGAAATGAAGCTATTAGGTGAAGGGGGGCATGCATGAAAGCGATGATTCTAACAGAGGCTCGACCGATTGAGAAGCACCCACTGAAAGCGGTGGAGGTGCCAATGCCGACGCCTGGGCCGGATGAGATCCGCATCAAGGTTCGGGCCTGCGGCGTCTGCCACACCGACCTGCACACCGTGGAGGGGGAGCTGAACCTGCCCAGGCTGCCCGTCATCCCCGGCCACCAGATCGTGGGGGGGGTGGATCAACTGGGGGCCAACGTGACCCGCTTTCACCTGGGGGATCGCGTGGGCGTGGCCTGGCTGTACTCCAGTTGTGGACACTGCAACTTCTGTAAGCGCGGGTTAGAGAACCTGTGCGACCAGGCCCGCTTCACCGGCCTCCACGCCGACGGGGGCTACGCCCAGTACACCGTCGTCCCCGCCGCCTTCGCCTACCCCATCCCCCCCGGTTTCCCCGACCTGCAAGCGGCTCCCTTGCTGTGCGCTGGCGTCATCGGCTACCGCTCCCTGCGGCTGAGCGAAATCCAGCCGGGGGAACGGTTGGGACTGTACGG
>CAZQDO010000239.1:0-5347 GCA_964592085.1 uncultured Anaerolineae bacterium
GACGACGACCCATCCAAGCAAGGACAGGTCATCGAAGGAGTACCTGTCATCGGGAGTCGGCGGGATTTGCTCTCGCTCGTAAAAGAGAAAGACATCGCTGAGATCATCCTCGCCATCACCCACACCGTGCACGGCGAGCTCATCCGAGCGATCATGGATTGTCAGGAACAGGGAGTGCAGATCACCCTCATGCCCCTCCTCTACGAAGAGATCGCCGGGCGGGTGCCGGTGGAGCACGTTGGCGACGATTGGTCCCTCGTCTTGCCCCTGGATCACGCCGCCATCGGCGGTTTCTGGCCCTTCTTCAAAAGGACGATAGACATCCTCATCTCTGGCATGGGGCTTATCATCCTCGCCCCTCTGTTCCCCGTCCTGGCTCTGGCCATCTACGTTGATTCCCCTGGACCTATCTTCTACACTCAGGAACGGGTGGGCAAGGGAGGGCAGAGCTTTCACCTGTTCAAGTTCCGCTCCATGGTCCCAAATGCCGAGGAGACTGGAGCGGTTTGGGCTGAGGAGAACGACCCACGGGTCACGCGAGTGGGTCGCTTATTGCGCCGCACCATGATGGACGAGTTGCCTCAGTTTATCAATGTATTGCGAGGTGAGATGAGCATCGTAGGGCCTCGTCCTGAGCGCCCCGTTTTCGCTGATCAGTTGGCGGAACAGATCCCTTTCTACCGCGCTCGCCACGCCGTGAGGCCAGGGATGGCCGGCTGGGCCCTGGTCAACTATGGCTACTCTAGCTCGGTGCAGGACGCCCTGGTCAAGCTCCAATACGATCTCTACTACATCAAACACCAATCCATCTATCTGGACCTGCTCATCCTGGCCAAGACCATAGGAGCTATGATCTCCTTCAGGGGCAGGTAGAGCCAAATAACGACTCAGCCTACCCTCCCGCAGGTTGCTTTTGGTAAGACCGGCGTCTGAACATCTGCCCGGAGTTAGCGTCTTGCCTGAGGTTCCCATAATAAATTCCGACTCGTTCGGCAATAGCACAAAAGCCATCTGTGGGTTGACACAGGTGGCTTTTGCTTGCCGTGGGGCGACAGCTTGCAGGATCTAAGGTGCTGGCATGGAGTTGAGATCGCTGCGTTGGCAAATCCCTGGAAAGGTGTTATAATACCCCCAGCCATGGGAGAAAGTCTATGCTTCGGTTCATCGTACGTCGAATCTTCTTCATCATCCTGGTCTGGATGTGCATCATCTTCTTTGCCTACCTGGGGATGAGGATGGTCCGCAATTCCGAGATCTCCAGGCCGGACTACGACTTGGTCCAGCACGGCAAACGAGCCTGGCAAGATACGCGTGCCTTCCTTTCCGGCGTGTTGCAGGGGGATTTGGGGATTGTGAGGATTCAAACCGGCGGGGTGGTTGAGCAGGGCGACGTGACGGGCTCCAACCGAGGAGACCTTCCGGACCTCGGAACACGGCAGGTCGAAACCAGCCATGTGCTGGTGAAGGACGTTCTATGGGAGGCCTTCGCCAACAGCATGGGCCTGCTGCTGGTGGCCCTGGCGATGGCCACTGTCCTCGGCCTGTACATCGGCGACGTGGCGGCTCTGACAAAACGAAAGATACTGGTGCTTCCACTGCTCACCCTGACCATCCTGGGGGTCTCGGCCCCATCTTTCTTTGCCGGCCTGCTCCTGCAAGTGGGGGAGCTGCGCTACCTGGCCATCACTGGACGACGGCTGGTGAGCATGGCCGGGTTTGGCTGGGACCTCGAGCACATGCTGATGCCGGTGCTGGTGCTGGCCGCCCGTCCGCTGGCCTACCTGACCCGCGCGGCCTTTCTCTCCCTCACCCACGTCATGGAAGAAGACTACATCCGCACTGCCTTTTCCAAAGGGCTGTCCCTGCGACGGATTGTCAACGTGCACGCCCTGCGCAACATCGCCGTGCCGGTGCTGACCGCCGTGGGCGTTTCGGTGCGCTTCTCTTTGAGCACCCTGCCCGTGGTCGAGTTCTTCTTCAACTGGCCAGGCATGGGCCGCCGCCTGTTGGAAGCCATTGACACCCGCCAGACCGTGGTGGTCGTCACCCTGGCCTCCGCGCTTGGACTGACTTTTCTGTTGATCAACCTGCTGTTGGACATCGCCTATCGCATCGTAGACCCCCGCATGAGAGAAGCCTGATGGATTTTGTGAAAAACATTGCCCGTAGCCTCCTCAACCCCAGATCCAGGCTGGACAGGCTTCGTCGTCCAGACCTGGAAGCCGAGAGCGGTTCCGTCGGCAGTGCCCCGGCAGGAGCGCGCGGACGCCTGCATCTCCGAAATGCGCTCTTCAACTTTCCCTTGATGATGGGGATGTTCATCGTCCTGGGCCTGTTTATTCTGGTGCTGTTTGGTCCGGTCTGGGCTCCCAAGAACCCCTACATCGCCGGGCAGCACATCGTTCCCCATTACGACTTCGAGCTCCAGGAATACATCCGACCGCCGCTGTCGCCCTCGCCAGAGTTCCCCCTGGGCACCGATCGGTGGGGGAACGATCTCCTCAGCCTGTTGATGCACGGAGCCCGCAACACCCTGGTGGCCTGTGCCTTTATCACCATGGTGCGCGTGATCCTGGGTTTGAGCCTGGGCGGCCTGGCAGGCTGGAACGAGGGCAAGACCTCCGACCAGGTGATCATGGGCCTGATCGTGGTCATCACCTCGGTGCCCATGCTCATCAGCAGCATGATCATGATCTACGCCCTGGACATTCGGAAAGGTCTGCCGGTTTTCATCGTCGCTCTGTCGGTGATCGGCTGGGCGGAGATCGCCCAATACATTCGCAGCGAGTTCTTGATCCTGCGCAAGATGCCCTACATCGAGGGAGCGCGGGCGGTGGGCTTGAGCGGCCTGGGCATCGCTGTGCGGCACGTGCTCCCCAACGTCCTTCCGCAGTTGCTCGTGATCTCGTTCCTGGAGATGGGGGCGGTGATGATGCTGATGGGCGAGTTGGGCTTCGTGGGGGTCTTCATCGGCGGCGGCAGTCGGATGGTGGTCGGGGACTACATGGGCGGTCGCGAGGTCTTCACCCTGGTGGAGGTGCCCGAGTGGGGGGCCATGCTGGCCGACGGCTTTCGCTATCTACGGTCGAAGCCCTTCGTGGTTTTTCCGCCGGCCATGGCTTTCTTCGTCTCGGTGGTAGGCTTCAACGCCCTGGGCGAGGGGCTGCGACGCTTGATTCAACAAGCTGGCCTTAGCACCGCCTTTCTGCTGCGGAAGCGCATGATGTTGGTCATCGCCGGAGTATCCCTGGCCACCGTCTTTATTATCAACAACACCGGCCCGGCGCCCTGGTTCGCCAAGGTGGCCCAGGCATTTAACGGCAATTTCGCCTACGAGCACGTCAAGGCCCTGACCGAGATGGACGGGCGCGGCATTGGGCAGGACGGCGGGGATCGGGCCGCAGCGTACATCGCCGAGAAGTTCGCCGCCTACGGCCTGGAGCCGGGCTGGAAGCGCGAGAGCTACGTCTACCCTTTGGAAACCCAACTGGTGCAGCCCCTGGCCCAGCCGGTCCTGGCTTTGATGGGCGACGATGGCCAACCGTTTCAGGAGTTCCGTCATCAGCTCGACTTCGGCTTCGTGATCGAAGGGCACGGCGGCGGGGGGGACGTGGAAGCCCCGTTGACCTTCGTTGGCTTCAGGCTAGGGCAGAACGAGTACACGTGGGAGTCCTTCAAGGGGCTGGACTTGCGCGACCAAATCGTCGTCCTGCTAAAGGGCAATGCTCCGCCCGACTTCGCCACCGAGGCCCTGATCCGAGGGGCGCGCGGGGTGCTCTGGATCACTGGCGATGGGCGCGACGACGTCCGCTCCCAGATCCAGTTGGCTGATACCAGTAAGGACTACCTGCGCAAACCCAACATCCCCATCTTCCGCATTCGTCCCTCGGTCGCCAATGCCATCCTCGCAAGAAGTGGGGCTACGATGTCCGGCCTTTTCGCCCTGGACGGTGAGGTTGACCAGTCCGGTCCAGGCTGGTTTACCCGCGACATGAGGGCCGTCGTGCGCATGTCTCTGACCCTGAGCGAGCCTCAAACGGTCGAGATTCCCTGTGTGCTGGGCTACAAAACCGGCTCCGATTTCGATCTGGCCGGGGAGCTGGTGGTCCTGTTCGCCACCTACGATGGCCTGGGGATGGATTCCGATGGGACCGTCTTTCCGGCTGCCAACCACGACGCTTCCGGCGTTGGCCTCCTGCTGGAAATGGCTCGACTATGGCAAGAGCAAGACCTGAATGCTCGCCGGTCGGTGTTGTTTGCCGCCTGGGGTGGAGGGCAGCTAGACGACTCGAAGGCACTGGGTTTCTTCGGGGAGAGTCGCAACTTCCCCCGTTTATCTACTGAAGCCATGTATCGGCGCTTTTCCCCTGCCATGATCTTCCAACTGGATTATGTGGGAGCGGGAGACGACACCCTCTATATCCATCCCTATTCCAGTGACCCTCTGAGTAGACTCCTGGCGGAGACCGCTACGGAGGTCGGCATCTCCCTGGTGTCCGAAGAGGGCGGCAGTTCACCACCTTACGACGACATCGTCCCCTCTCGAAGCACTCAATGGCTCTATTTCACCTGGTCGAATCCGGAGGTCGCACCAGATGCAGACATCATCGAACGCATCGAGCCCGACAAGCTGCGGATGGTTGGAGAGGCCCTGGCCCTGGCCTTGACCCAGGTGGTGCGGCAGGCGAGCTATTAGAACACTGATGCGCAGGATTTACGGATTTCTCTCCGGGCCAAATCACTTAGGCTCTTCGGGATTTCGCAGGGTCACGGTATCGGAGTCCTCAACTTGTTGAGGGGGCGGCGCAGCAAACCCCAACAAGTTGGGGACTCCGGCGCACTAACCACGCCAACTCCCAAAGACCCATCACTTGATCCGTTAATCCTGCCAATCCAGTGAGCCATTAACCAGGACGCTGATGCGTAGGCTCTACGGATTCTCTTCAGTCCGAATCATTTTATCCGCTAATCCTGCCCATCCGTGTTCTTCTCGAGGCACGAGCATGTCCAAGAAAACGCTCTCTACACTGTGGATTATCACGGCCCTGGTGGCCCTGGTTTTGATGGCCGCCACAATTGGGTTGGCTTCCAGGGCCGGGGCCAAAGCCATTCTAAACAGCACGGTTTATCTGAACAGAAGTGGCAGTCTGAACGTTCTATACGCCCAGCCCGATCGCTTCTCCCGCATCATCGCCACGTTTAAGCGCGGCACGCCGGTGACCGTCAGAGACTCCGCCACCAGCGAGGGCCAGACCTGGTATCACGTGGAAGCTGAAACGGCTTCGGGTTGGGTTGAGGCCAGGTACGTCAGTCAAGAACCGCCCTAGACTACGCTTTGCGTTTCACG
>CAZQDO010000239.1:5357-8766 GCA_964592085.1 uncultured Anaerolineae bacterium
AGATTACGCTTCACGCCAAACCCCTGTAGGAGCAAACCACAAAGTGCAAGCCAATCCTGAATCTGTTGCTGAGAAACAGCCATTGAGAGCCACCCCTGTTCAAGCCAAAGAGCGGATCGAATTCGTGGACATCCTGCGCGGCTTCGCCTTGCTGGGCGTTCTGCTCATGAACATGTACGGTCTGAGTGGGCAGACGGCCGCCTACTTCAATCCCCAGGCTTTGTCTGGGGTGGATCGGGCGGTGGTGATTCTAATTCGCTTCCTGGTGGAGGCCAAGTTCTACTCCCTGTTCTCCTTCCTGTTCGGGTGGGGAATGGCCATGCAGATGATGCGAGCCGAGACCAGGGGAACCAAATTCTTGCCCCTGTATTTGCGGCGATTGTTCATCCTGCTGATTATCGGTGTGCTGCATGGCATCTTGATCTGGGATGGGGATATTCTGACCACCTACGCCATGTTCGGTTTCCTGCTCCTGCTCTTCCGTAAACGCTCTGGCAAGGTGCTCCTGGTGACGGCCGTGCTGGTACTGCTGCTCTCCATCGTGATGACCGTGCCTGGGGAGGCGATGGACGCCTTTCGAGAGTGGTACTACAACCTGACCGATTTCCTCCGCCCCGGCACCTATCCGGAGAGCCTGTACGCCACCGGCACCTACAAAGAGATCACCCGATTCCGGATTCAAGACTTCCTCGCAGGCCACTCCCGGTTCATCTATTACTTCGGCAACATCTTTGGGATGTTTCTGCTGGGCCTGTACGTTGGCCAGCGCAGGATCTTCCAGGAGATTCACCAACACCTGCCGACACTTCGCAAGGCGGTGTGGGTTTGGTTGGGCATTGGTCTGACCTTCAACGCCATCTTTGTCTCGTCCATCTTATGGCCGGGGCGAGTGCCACCTGAATACCACCGGTTGATGCAAGTAGGAGGGCGCACCATCGGCGCTCCGGCCTTGATGCTGTTCTACGTGTCCGCCATCATCCTGCTGCTTCAGGAAGAGAGCTGGTATCGCCGCCTGGCGCCTCTGGCTAACCTGGGTCGCAGTGCCCTCAGCAACTACTTGCTCCAGTCCGTGGTGTGTACCTTGATTTTCTACAACTACGGGCTGGGACTGTACGGCGAGATCGGCCCCACGTTTGGCCTGTTCCTGACACTGGCTATCTACTGGGCCCAGGTCCGGCTCAGCGGATGGTGGTTCGAGCGTTTCCAGTTTGGGCCGATGGAATGGCTGTGGCGCACCCTCACCTACGGCAGACGCCAACCGCTGCGCCGTGAGGCGACCCACGATGACCGGCTGTCAGCTCTCTGGAGAAGAGTCCGTCACATCGCTGCCAGGGTGGATCCCCGGATCGCCCTGGCAGGCACCTGGGTCGTGCTGCTGATCTGGGCAGGAGCGCTGGTCGCCTGGTATGCCCGCCTGGAAGAAACCCCCAATATCCAATCTCCAATATCCAAGACCCAGGTCACGGCGACCGCAACGCCCATCCCCGCCCAGGCAGAAGGCCAACCGGAGGAGCAACCGCAAGTTGTTGCTACGCCCGTAGTGCAACCGGTGGCCTACGACCCCGGCCCCATCGCCGCTTCTGGCGACCTGCTGGCCCTGGCCTCCACCTTCAGCGCAGAGTCGGCCCTGGCCCAAATCGAGGCGCTGACCGGCCCACCATACCTGGGGCGGTACGCAGGCTCACCGGAGGGGTGGGCGGCGGGCGATTACATTGCGGAGCAGTTCGCCAGTTATGGCTTGCAGCCCGCAGGGGACGACGGCACCTTCTTCCAGTCCTTCCCGGTTTTCTACACCGCCCTGACCGAGGTACCCAGCCTGGTGGTGGAGTCGCCTGATGGCACGGTTTATGACCACTACACGCTGAACGAAGATTACTCCGCGCTTTTGAGGTGGTACTCCGGCCCAGGCACGGCCAGCGGAGAGGTGGTCTGGGCCAACGACTGTACCCACGATGATCTCGATCTCGTCGAAACGGTGGGCAAGGTTGTCCTGTGCCGTGCCTGGTCTGTTCCTCTGGTGGACGCCGAGCGCAATGCCCTGGAGCACGGCGCCGCCGGGTTGTTGCTGTTGACCGATCCCAAAGATCACCCCCCCGATTTCGGCGCTACGCATCGCGAAACCTGGGTGCCTGAGCCTATCCCCGTTTTCTGGGTCTACACCTCGGTCGCTGACGAGCTGTTACTCGGCAGCGGCAAATCCGTCGAGGACCTGTCAACCAGCTTCGCCCCCTTCCCCCTGTCAACTCAAGCTCGAATGGAAGTGACCACCACGGGGCCGGAGGCCTGTCCCAGCCAGGGATGCCAGGGCCGCAACGTGTTGGGCGTGATTCCCGGTCGCGATCCGCGATACGCCCACGAAGTCATCATCATCGGCGGGCACTACGATCACCTCGGTCAAACGCCCGACGGCATGGTCTGGCCGGGGGCCAACGACGACGCTTCGGGAGTGGCAGTTCTAATGGAGATCGCCCGTAGTTGGCACGAGCAGGGCTACGTGCCCCGGCACACCGTGTTGTTCGCCGCCTGGGACGCCGAGGAGGTAGGATTGGTGGGGTCAAGCTATTACGTGGAGCACCCCCGCTATCCGCTGGAAAACACCGTGGCCAAAATCCAGCTCGACATGGTCGGCGTCGGTAGCGACACACTTGAAATTGATGGGAGAAGCGAGCTGGCAGAGAAGCTCCGTTCGGTGGCTGAGGATCTGGGCATCGAAACCGTGAGCACGGATGGCGGGGGCAGCGACCACCTGCCATTTAAGCAGGCCGGGGTTCCCGCCAGTCTGTTGATCTGGACCTATGAGGGCGTCGCAGAGCCGCAATATCACCGTCCAGGAGATACCTCGGAAACCATCGAGCTGGACAAGCTAGACACTGTGGGCAAGATCGTCGGCATCACCACCTTGGGTCTCAACGAGGCTGAGCCAGCCATCGGCGAGTTGCTGGCCCAGCGGGTCGTGGCGGTTGAGCAGGGAGATGTGGAGGCGTTCCTGGCCACGTCGCTCCCCGGTCAAGAAGCGACCGACCATCTCTGGTTTGACGACGTGCAGTCTTTTTCGCCCAGCCGCTTCGAGATGCAGGCCACCGACGTCCGCGTGCTGGAGCGCGCGGCCACGGCGAGGGTGCAAATGACGCTGGAGTACCAGGTCGAGGGCGACGAGGAGCCAACAGAAAAGGCCGTCTTCCTGGACGTCCAGTTTGTGCACGGTGAAGATGGCTGGCGCTGGGCAGGCCCCGATCTGGTTTGGACAGATGGAGAGGCTGGCTTTGCCGTGGCTTATCCCCCCGGGGAAGAGGACCTAAACGGGCTGGGCCTGGTGGCCGCCGAGCGATACGCCGAGATGGCCAATCTGTTGGGACGGCCAACGGAGCCGGGCGCGACGTTGATGCTGTTCCCAAACTCTCAATCGCTG
>CAZQDO010000240.1:0-757 GCA_964592085.1 uncultured Anaerolineae bacterium
CCCAGGCCCCATGTAGGTGAGCGTTCCCGGTGAGGACAGGGCCACAACCCCTTCATCTCCCAGAATGGTCCGCACCAACCGGAAGAACTCCCTGGTGTAGAAGCGGTTCAGTTGCAGGGTGGACGGATAAGGGAGATTGACGATGACCAGGTCGTACCCCTGGGAATCGCTTTTCTCTGAGGCCAGCTCTCTGACTAGCAGCCTGCCATCCATGTGCTCAATGTTGACCCTGGGATCGCTCAGCTCGCCCATGGTCAATGCGGTTGGGAACTTCTGCACGGCCTCGATCAGCAGAGGGTCCAGTTCCGCGTAATCCACCCGCTCCACCGGGTACTTCAAAACCTCGTTCAAGACGCCGCCCACACCCCCGCTCACCACCAGCACTCTCCTGGGCTGAGGGACGAACAACATGGGAAGATGCACCAGTTCCTCCACCGAAGTGATGTCGGGAACAGGGGCAGTGAGGATGGGGACGCCGTTGGCAAAGAAAGTGTACTGCTCCCCCTGTTGGATGGCGGCCACATTGCCGTAGATGGAGTTGCCATAGTAGACCAGGTCATATCCCCGCCACTGCTGGCCCACGAACCAGCGGTGGATGGCATTGGCTTGAGGAGAGAGGAGCAGGTAGAGGCTGATGGCCAGGAGGAGGGACAACGGACTGTAGGATTTAACGGACTTGGAATTTAGGACCAGTAACGAAATCGCCGAAGCCAGGTTCAGGGTGGCTAGTATCAGGATGACTTGGATGGAGTGGAGG
>CAZQDO010000240.1:767-8753 GCA_964592085.1 uncultured Anaerolineae bacterium
AACATAGCGCCATCAATCAGGCCCAGAGGGAGGAGAACGAGGAAGGCTGAGCAGAAGGTGGGCACCAGGCCCATTCCCTCGCCCGGAGTGATGCCCACGATGCGGCGCACGGTGAAAGCCGCGTAGACGGAGAGGGGGAGGAGCAGGGAGAGCGCCACTTGCAGAGCAGCATAAGACGCCGCCCCGCCTTTTATCCGCCCAGCCAGCCGCGCCGCCAGCCAGCTACCTACCGCCTCCAGAATCAGCCAGCTCCCCAGCACCAGCCCGATGGACAGCTCGTTACCGGCGAAGCTCACCAGCAGCTCCCTGGCCATCAGCGTCTGCATCACGCTAAAGCTGAAGCCCATGAGCAAGAAGGCAAACCTCAGGCTGCTTTTGGCAAATCTATCTCCAGTGGATTTCATGGGAATCCTCTCGCTCTGTTGAGATGCAACATCTATTTTACTACGAAGGCGGTTGACTGTAAAGTCAGCTGCGCTCGCCGAGACGGGATCGGGAAAGTCAGGTTGAGGTCACAAAGCCGGTCGGTTCAAGTCAAGCAAAATTCTGGCATTGTTGGTATAATTTACATAGACATGCATTCCCTGTTGACATCCATGACATCCTATGGTATCATATTGGCAATCCACACAAGGAGTGGGGAAAGGAAGGGTCTTAATGAGAAAAGGAAGGCTTCTGAGTCTACTTGTCATCACGGCTCTGTTCTTGGGACTGCCAGGCGTTGTCCAGGCTCAGGACAAGACCTACACCTGGGATCGCCTCGACGTAGACATCACGGTTCTCGAGAATTCCGACATCCGCGTCGTGGAAAATCAGCAGTTCACCTACACCAGTGGCAGATTCAGCTTCGGCTACCGCGAGATTCCCACCGACAGGCTGGAAAGCATCACCGACATCGAGGTTTGGGAGGGAGATCGGCAGTATCAACGGGGGCGCGGCGGTGATTACACCTACGAGACCTTCTACAACGATGACGGTGACTTCACTATCAAATGGTACTACCCCGGCTACCGCGACTCCACCCACACCTACACCCTCAAGTACACGGTGAAAGGCGGGCTACGGTTTTACGAGGGGGGCGACCAGCTCTATTGGAAAGCGGTCTTCCCCGAACGCGACGTTCCGGTCATGGCCTCGGTGGTGACCGTTCACCTTCCCGCCGCCTTCGAGCCAGGCGAGCTCGTGATCGCCGCTTACGGCGGAGGGCGCGACGAGCGCCAGGACGTGCAGATTCAGAACACAGGCTCCGAAGTCATCTTCTTCGCAAATCGCACCTGGCCCAATGAGGAGTTGGAAGTGCGAGTGCAGTTCCCCCACGGCATCGTCCAAGGTTCCTCTCCCACATGGCAGTCGGCCTACGACAGAAAGGCCAACTACAACGACGTGTATCGTTCCTGGGTTGATCTGGCCCTGGGAGCCATCGGCCTGTTGATCCTGGTGGCTGGCCCCCTGGCCTTCATCGTCCTCTGGTACACCCGGGGACGCGACATGCCCGTGCCCATGGTGGCGGATTACTTGCCGAAGCCGCCGAGCGATCTTCCGGCAGGCGTAGCTGGCACCCTCGTGGACGAGAAGGCCGACATGAAGGACATCGTGGCCACCATCGTTGACCTGGCGCGGCGGGGCGTGATGACCATGACTGAGACACAAGAGCCCGGCTTCCTGGGTTTCGGCAAGAAGCGCGATTTTACCTTCCGGTTGGTGGACACCCAACAACCCCTGCGGCCTTACGAAAAGACGCTGATCAGGAAGCTGTTTCGCAGGCGCTCCCGGATTGACTTGTCAGACCTCAAGGAGAAATTCTACAAAGCCATCCCCACTCTGCGGAGGGAATTGTACGACGAGGTGGTGAAAGCAGGCTTCTTCACGAAAAGCCCTCAGCGAACGCGCAACATCTACATGATCCTGGGCATCGCTGGCACAGCTCTGGCCGTCATTCTGGGTATCGGTGCCGTAATTATCCTCAGCGAGTATAACAGCGCCGCAATCTGTCCCCCCATCGGGTTAGGCGTTACCGCCATCGCCTTACTCATCATCGGCTACTTCATGCCCCGCAAGACGCGCGAGGGGTCAGTTGCAGCCGCCAACTGGGGGGCTTTCAAGCGCTATCTGGCCAACATCGAGAAGTATACCGACCTGCAGCAAGCCCAGGACATCTTCGACAAATATCTGCCCTATGCCATCGCCTTTGGCCTGGAGAAGGGTTGGGTCAGAAAGTTCGCTGCCGTCGAGACGCCCGCTCCCACCTGGTACTACCCTTATCCGCCCATCATCTATGGGCATGGCCGTTCCCACGGACGTGGAGTGGGACGGTCGGTTCCCACAGGCGAGGGCGGGGGCGTCCCTTCCCTGGAGGGAGCGACCCAGGGCGTCTTCACCTCGCTGGAGAGCATGAGCAGCGGCCTCTTCTCCATGCTGGAATCGGCCTCCAGCACTTTGGCCAGCTCCCCCTCTAGCTCCGGGGGAGGCGGATTCAGCGGTGGAGGTGGGGGAGGAGGCGGGGGTGGCGGCGGAGGAGGCGGAGGCGTCGGCTAGAGATGGCTGCGGGCAGGCTTCGTAGGTGCTGAGCCGACTGAAAGCCATTGCCGGAGGCACTGAAGGCAAACCGACGTAAGTGGTGGAAGCAAGATGGAGAAGATTCTGACCGAACAGACGCTTCAAGAGATCATTGGCCGGATTGTAGAGGTTGCACGTCCCCAGCAAGTTATCCTGTTTGGCTCCGCCGCTAGAGGCGACATGGGACCTCACAGTGATGTGGACCTTTTAGTGGTGGTGGAGAGACCTGTCCATCGGCGGCGGTTGGCGCAAAGCATTTACCGCAACCTAGTGGGAGTTGGATTTGCTGCGGATGTAGTGGTGGTCACCGTAGAAGACTTGCGCCGCTACAAGGAGCATCCAGGGATGGTGATTCGCCCGGCTTTGGAAGAAGGGAAGGTCATTTATGTCTCTTGAACCAGAACTTGGGACGCCGGTCGAATGGCTCAGGCGAGCAAAGAGCAATCTAATCCGCGCCAAACAGCCCAGGCTGGAGGGAGTCTTCTGGGAAGACCTCTGCTTTGATGCCCAGCAGGCAGTCGAGAAGGCACTCAAGGGACTGCTGATCTTTCATAATATTCCCTTCAGGTTCGTCCACGATATTGCGGAGTTACTGACCTGCCTGGAGCAGGGTGGCATCAGCCTGCCAGAGGATGTCCGTCTTGCTGCCGCTCTCTCTCAGTATGCTGTTGAGACCCGCTATCCAGGCCCAATGGAGCCGGTGACTGAAGGGGAGTATCAACAGGCCATTGTCCTGGCTGAAACCGTGATTCGCTGGGTAGAGCAACTCATACATCAGTGAAGTCTCATTAGGATATCGACAGGAGAAAAAGGCTATGTCAGGGACAGGCAAGACAACAGGGATCATCCTGGTAATGATTGGAGTTTTGATTAGCCTGGTAGCAGCACTTTTCTTCGGCTCAGGCTATGCATCGGGCCGGATGCCCTCAGCCATGATCTTGGGGTTTGGCTTGGTGTTTATCGTCGTGGTGCTGCCCCTGGTTGGGGCGGGAGGCTTCTTGTTCGTCAAGGGCCGTCAGGAAGCAGCCACCTTCGCCGAGGTGGAGAAGGAGAAGAGGGTGCTCAACATGGTGCTCACTCAGGGCCAGGTGCGAGTATCTGAGGTAGCCCTGGAACTGAATGCCACCCGCGACCAGGTGAAGGAGTGGATCTATGACTTGGTGGGCAAAGGGCTCTTCACGGGCTACATCAACTGGGATGAGGGAATCCTCTACTCCAAGCAGGCTTCAGAGCTGGGAACCAACAAGTGCCCCAATTGCGGCGGGCAACTGGAGCTGGCAGGCAAGGGGGTAGTGAGTTGCCCCTATTGTGGGACGGAGATATTTCTTAGCTGAAAATACTCAAGGAGGTAAGAAAATATGGATCTTAGAGAGAAGGTCACCGAGGCCCTGGGAGGGCTGGAGCAGCTTGCGGCGAAAGTCCCCGGCTACAAAGGCTACAAAGAGAAGGAGATGCGGCGCGAGGCCGACAAGCTCCTCAGGGAGCACCTGGCCCGCCAATTTGAGGAACAGCGGCGGAGGATCCCCGACCTGCAGAAGCAACTGATCAGTTCAGGACAGATCGGCTTCTTGGATGACCTGGAGAGCGGGGCAATGAAGCTGCAGTTCCTCATTGATCGGCTCAAGACGACCAGCTACGGCTATGCCGGTTTCTTCGATGCCATCAAGGTCAAGGAACCGCAACTCGATGCCCTGTACGAGTTCGACAACGCTTTAATGGACGCGGTGCCTAACGTAACTGCTGGCATCAACAAGGTCTCCGAAGCCCTCACAGCCAAAGAGGGAGTGGCCGAGGCCATCGCCAATCTGGTGAGCACCATCCAGGGCATCAACGACACGTTCAGCAAGAGACAGGACGTGATACTACGAGCGTCGTAGCGCTACGACGCTGGAACGCTATGACGCCAAGACGCTGAGAAAAAGGAGGAAAACAAATGGCGCGAATTTTCGATATAGTGGAGTTTTTCGACGAGACGGGGCAACAGATGGTGCATCGGCTGCCGGAGCACGGCTCAGGGGATTTCCGTCTGGGCTCCCAGCTCATCGTGCGCGAGAGCCAGGCGGCGGTCTTCTTCCGTGACGGCAAGGCCCTGGACACCTTTGGCCCTGGCCGACACACCATTTCCACAGCCAACATCCCGCTGCTGACCCGGCTGATCGGCATCCCCTTCAGCGGGGAGACGCCGTTCAAGGCCGAGGTCTATTTCGTCAACCTGCGGGAGTTCCTGGAGCAGAAGTGGGGCACCCCTGAGGCCATCACGCTGCGAGATAGCGAGTTGGGCATGGTGCGCCTGCGGGCCTTCGGCACCTATTCCATGCAGATAAACGATTCCCAGCTCTTCGTCAACAAGATCGTGGGCACCCAGGGGCTCTACCAGACAAGCCAGATCCAGGGCTTCCTGCGGGGCATCATCGTGGCCAAGCTCACGGACCTCCTGGGCGAGGTGCAGAAATCTATCCTCGACCTGCCCAGCATGTACGATGAGATCGGCGCTGGCGCCAAGGCCAAGGTGCAGGACGACTTCAACGCCCTGGGCATAGCCCTCAAGACCCTCTACGTCACCTCCATCAGCCCCACCGAGGAGACAGCGAAGGCCATTGATGAGCGGGCGTCCATGGGCGCCATCGGCAATATGCAGGCCTATCTCCAGTTCAAGACGGCCCGGGCCATGACCGAGGCCGCTGGAGCGCCTGGTGGCGTCGCCGGAGCCGGGGTCGGTCTGGGGGCTGGCGTAGGTATGGGTGCTGCCATGGCCCAGATGATGGCTCAGTCCATGCAGCCGGGTGCGCCGGCAGCAGCGGCGACGATGGTGTGCCCCAGTTGCGCGGCTCAGATCCCTGCCGGGTCGAAGTTCTGTCCCCAGTGCGGGGGCAAGATAGGCGGCGAGATGATCTGCCCCAACTGCAAAGCCGATGTGCCCGAGGGCTCCAAGTTCTGCCCCAATTGTGGTGCGAAGATAGCGTAAAACGTCAAACGTCAGAAGATCCTGCACGGAGTATGTAGCAGAAAGGGCTTCCAGAGGTGATGCCACCTCTGGAAGCCCTTTTGCTTTTCTTTATGAGGCAACGAGGCAATGAGGTATAAGTCACCTCTCGTTACTCGTTGCCTCACTCTTTGCCACACATCGGCGACCTCGCCAAGACAGCAGTCCCCATACCATCAAGCCAATCCAAGTAACCACACTGATGCCCAACCCCACCTTCCAGGAGAGCGGTTCGAAGACGAGGCGCACCTCGTGATAGCCTGGCTCCAGGTGGACGGCGCGGAAAGCGTAGTTGGCCCGCAGCACCGGCTGCGCGTGACCGTCCACGTAAGCCTTCCAACCCGGATAATAGACCTCGCTGAGGACGAGATAAGCCTCTGTCAGCGTGTTGGCCGTAAGGTGAATAGCATTGGGCCGGTAAGCCGTAATGTCCAAGGACTCGCTTCCTCCCTCCTGCGTCTTGCCTCCTGCTCCCTCGCCCTGCCCGTTAAATCCAGTAGTCCATTGTTCCCCCTCCACCACCACGCTGCTGGCCGGGTCGAAGTCGGGATCCCGAATCGCGCCGAAGGCGCTCTCCTGATCGGGCACGGCTATGGCCTGGTGGACGAGGATGGCCCGTGGCAACGCCTGGGTGTTCAGGTAAACGTTGACCTGAGGATCGCGGTCGAAAACCGGGACGAACTTGTCCCAGTCCAGGGGCACATCCTTGTGGCCGATAACGTACTTGGCGTTCACGAAGTCGTACAGGCGGGACGACCGAAGGCCCCGCAGGCCCACCGCATCCCAGTAGCGCCTGTAATCGGCCAGTTCAAGCGGATTCCAGATGCCCGAAACGTCGAAGATGCCGTACAACAGGCTGGCGTCGGGCTGCCAAACGTCCCAGACGCCCGTCCCCGTGTCTATGCGGTAGTAGCCAGGATCCGATTTGAGGAACTCGATAGCTTCGGAGTGCTGGAAACCCACCGTGGGGTCGTTGTGCTCCAGGTCGGTATAGGCTCCCATGCTGAACAGGTCAAGGGCGATCAGGCCCACCGCCAACAGGCCCAATATCCGCCGTCCCCAGCGATAGCGCCGCAAGAGGAGAATAACCAGACTGGCAATCAGGATCAGAAGGAAAAAGACAAAGCCATTGACAGCACTCACCGTTCTTTTGTATATCGTCGCGTCTTTGCCCTGAGCGGTCAGGATGGCATGGTAGCCCAGGGACAGGCCGATGATGGCTATGGCCGACAAGACCCAGGGAGCCACCTTCAACAGGCGGCGGAACACGGCTCGCATCCTGTGATCCAGCGGCCGCAGGAGGGCATCCAAACCCAGGGCAGCCAGGGCAGCCAGGGAAAAGTCCAGGAGGTAGATGAAGCGAGCCGGGGCGCGCACTTTGTCGAATCCTGGCACCAAGTAGAGCCAGCCGTGGAGGATGGTATAGCCGCCGAAGGCCAAGAGGAGCGAGATAACGGCCAGCCCCACGAGGAAGCGCGTCAGCCTGTCGCGCCTTAGAACCACGGCCAGGGCAGCCAGGACGAGGGGCAACACGCCGATGTAGCCCACCTCCACCCGATCCCATGGTCCCCAGAAACCTGCCGGTCCGCGACCGAAGAAGCCAGGGATGAGCAACCCCACCAGTCCCACCGGCGGCAGAGAGTATTGGCTGGCCTCCTGATAGCTCATCTCAGCCCGCACGGTGTGGCTGGCCATCTCGTAGCTGGGCAAGAGGGCCAGGGCGGCGAAACAGAGGGCAACGAGGCAACAAGGCACTAAGTAACGAGGTAATGAGTGGACGAGGGAACGGAGGAAAGGCAGGGGATCCACCCTCCCCCTGCCCCTCCCTCTGAGTGAGGGGTGAGTGCTTACCGGCCAGAGGGTGTACAGCGCCAGAGCGAGGACGATGAACAACGTAACCTGGATGTGGCCGGCCAGGGTGGCGACGCCCAGGAAAGCTCCTGCTGCAACGGCCATGTCGGACCGTTCCCCAACTATGGCCCGATGATAGCAAAAGAAGATGAGGGGAAGCCAGGCAGCTACGGCGATCATGTTCAGGTTGCCGAAATGGGTGATGAAGAGGTCGGAGAACATGAAGGCAAGGGCGCCTGATAAAGCGGCTAAGCGGCTTAGCGGCTTAGCGTCATAGCGCTGAGGCGCTGAGACGCCAGGACGCTGGGACGCTGGAAGGGAGCGAAGAAAGATATACATGAAGGCGCCGGCCAGGAAGAAGTGGAAGACGGCCAGTAACTCCATGGTGGCGTAGGTGACTTCGGGAAAGAGAAAGAAGAAGAGCAGGTTGATGGGATAGAAGAGGCCCGACTGGTTGTCGGCGGCGAAGGGGGCGCCGCCGTAAAGGTAAGGATTCCACAGGGGGACAATGCCTTGCCTGAGACTTCGGGCTGCGAAGTGGTAGAGGGGGTATAGGAAGGAAACTAGATCGCCGCCGCCGGAGGGCACCCAGGTAT
>CAZQDO010000241.1:0-8752 GCA_964592085.1 uncultured Anaerolineae bacterium
CTGCTATAATTTTCCATCTACTGGTCCTAGCAGTTAGGTGTAGTCCGCTGGAAGGCCGGTTTCCTCACAGAATGCATAAGAAGCTCATACTGGGATTGCTCCTCGTTCTGGCAGCTTTCAGCAGCGGTTGCACTGTCTCTATTGTCGAGACGGACAACGTTCAGGAGCGGTTGGACAGGGCTGCGCCACTGATCACTGGCTCACAAACGGTGGGCCAGACTTTCGTTTCGCATTATCCTCGCCTTTCGGCTGTTGAGTTGCTTTTGGTCGTCTATCCCCGCGATGACTCGTCCCCCGATGCTCCGCGTCACCTGACCTTTCACCTTCGCTCCGGTCCCCAGGACGAAGCGGACATCGTCACCCTCACTGTTGACACATCCAGTTTGAAACACAACGATCCCTATCGCTTCTCTTTTCCTCCTCAGGCCGACTCGGAAGGGAAGACCTTCTACTTCTTCCTCGACGCGACGGAGGAGAACACCACGACGGTTTGGCATAGCTCCTTTGATTCCTACGGTGAGGGGGCGATGTATCTGGCTGGCCAGCCGAGTGAGGGCGACCTGCATTTCAAGACCTACTACGATTACAACCTGGGCAGCATGGCCCGCGATGTCTGGCACGGCCTGCTCGGTGGGGCCTGGTTGATCCTGCCTCTCTTGGCTCTCTTTACCCTCCCCGGCTATTTGCTGTACAGCTTCCTCGCTCCCGAATCCGAACCGGAGCCCCTGGGGCATTTAGCGCTGATTGTCGGCTTAAGTTTGGCCCTGGTGCCTCTGATGCTGCTTCTTTGCTCTGTCCTGGGTATCG
The DNA here is from genome assembly GCA_964592085.1 of uncultured Anaerolineae bacterium. GTDB lineage: Bacteria > Chloroflexota > Anaerolineae > VGOG01 > VGOG01 > CAZQDO01. The sequence continues at coordinate 808 of CAZQDO010000241.1, forward strand.
CTTTGAACGGGACTAGGGTCCTGATAGCGGCGGTGGCATTGAGCATCGGGGCTCTCTGGCGGCTGGCTTCCACAGGTTTCAGAGAGTTGAGACGCTGGCTATGCCCTGCTCATAGACTCTTCATTATCGCCTTCCTCTTCGTTTTCTTCGTTTCTCTCCTGGTGCGCTTTCTCCACATCCGCAATCTGGTTGTGCCTGCCTGGATTGATTCGGTGCATCACACCCTGATCACGCAATTGATAGTGGCGAAAGGCGGAGTACCACAGTCCTATGAGCCTTTTCTGCCTATAGAGAAGTTCGTCTATCACTTTGGCTTTCACTCCCTGGTAGCGGTTTTTCACTGGTTGACGGGTCTGGAGATACCAAAAGCCATGCTCGTCGTGGGGCAGGTCGTCAATGGACTCATGATCCTCTCTGCCTATCTATTGGTGAAGTGCTTGACTAGCCGCCGCCTGGCGGGCCTGTTAGGTGCCCTGATCGTGGGTGTGGTTTCCTTCATGCCTGCCTACTACGTCAGTTGGGGGCGCTACACCCAGTTGACAGGACTGGTCCTTCTGCCCACGGCGATCTCTTTCACGATGAAGGGTGTCGGTGCCAAGATGACTCCAACCTCCAATTTCCAGCTTCCTACCCTGACGTTGGCAGCCGTCAGCGTGGCCGGCCTGGTGCTCACCCATTATCGGGTGTTGGTATTCTATGGCTGTTTCGTGCTGGCTTATCTGCTCTACGAGACCTTAACACAGAGCACGCAACACGGAACAGGGGCTTTGAGATGTTGGGGGCGAGCAGCGATGGTGTGTCTTGTGGCTGTCCTGCTGACCCTGCCCTGGCTCGTCAATCTAGCTTGTGCTCTGTTGCCCTGGGCGACATTACCCTCCAGGATGCAGGGTTCGTCTTCGTACAACGTTGTCCCCTACGATCTGATCATGATTGGGAATAACCGAGGGCTGATCGTCCTCTCCATCGGTGGTCTCCTTTGGGGGCTCTACAAGCGAGAGCGAGCCGTCATTCTGACACTTCTTTGGGTAGGCATTACGGCCTTGATCACCAACCCCACCATTCTGGGCTTTCCCAGTACCTGGTTGGTAAACAATGCCTCGTTGGCGATTTCTCTGTTCGTGCCCTTTGCCATTCTGGGCGGCTATTTCCTATCCTGCCTCCAATATCCAATATCCAATATCCGATACCTAAGCACCAATCTCAAGCGGTTGATACTCGTCCTCATCATCGGCCTCGTTGCCCTATGGGGCGCATGGCAGATGTTGCCCATCGTCAACCCCGCTACTGTGCTGGCCACCCGCGACGACGTGGCGGCCATGGAGTGGATCCGCCGCCACGTCCCCACTGATGCCAGATTCCTGATCAATGTGCGTCACTGGCAGGAGGGCACTTACGTAGGCTCCGATGGGGGTTACTGGATACCATTGTTGGCTGGACGTGAAACCGTCCTACCCCCGGCCGTCTATATCTATGGCTCTGCCGAGTATGTGAAGGGGATTAACGACCTGGCGGAGGAGATCGTTGCCATCGAATCCTTCGATGAGGAGGGGACACGCCGACTCCTGAGCAATCATGGCGTGACCCATGTTTACATCGGGGCCCGTGGGGGAAGCATTACTCCCCAGATGCTCATGGGCAGTTCTCATTATCGCCCTGTCTACTCTAATGGGGCTGTCTGGATCTTCCAGGTACTGAAATGAAAAGCCCCCCTGGGTGATGCGTAGCGAGCCAGGGGGGCAGATGTGTATAGGCTGTCCTTAAGCCAGCTCTTGTCCTAGATCGGTCATCTGTTCGACAACTCTGCTTATCCCCAACGCTTGAGCCATCTCCAGGGCCTCAGCGCAGGCTTCCCTCGCTCTTTCGATATCTCCCGCGTCGTGCTCGAAGTTTGCTATATCGCTCAACGTGTACGCCACCTCGCCTTCGTTGCCGAGTTCCCGGAACATGTCTAGGGACCGATGTAGGTGTTTTCGGGCTTCGTCGGGATTTTTCATTGCGGCCTGGATTTTGCCAAGCGCTCTATAGGCACAGCTTTCGCAGTACTTGGAGCCTGTCTCAACGGCAAGTTCGAGGGCTTTCTGACAGTGTTCTTGTGCCTGGTCCAAGTTGCCGAGGTGTAGACCGATCTCGCTGAGGATTCTATATACGTCGGATAGACCCTCTCTGTCCTCCAAATCAGTGTACATCTTCAGTGCCAAATAGAGATGTTCCATCGCTTGGTCGTATTCACCTTTGCCTCGGTAGACCTCTCCCAAATTGTTATGAGTGATCGCTACCAGGGGGATGTTTCCCAGCCGCTGGAACAATGGAAGCGCCTTGCTATAGTGTAACAATGCCTGGTCATAGTTGCCCTTAACGTCCTGCACGAGGCCCAGTTCACCGTTAGAGACGGCGATACTCATGATGTCTTCGACTTCTTCAGAGATAGCCAGGCTGTCGGTGTAGTATTCCAGCGCCTTGTCGTATTCGCCCTTGGATTTATACGCGATTCCTAGCTTGATGTAAGATCCTGTGAGACCCAGTCTATCGCCGATCTTCTTCCTTGACTTTAGGGCCCTCGTGTAGTGCTTGATAGCCTTGTCGTAGTCGCCCTTTCGCAAATAGATCAGCCCGATGGCATCGTAGCAATCTGCGGTCTCTTTTTCATACCCTGTGCCTTTGACTATGGTGAGACCTTGCCGGGCGTTCTTGATGGCTTTTTCGTATTCTCCCTGATGGGCGTAAACCTGGCTGAGGCGGCTGTAGATCTGGGCCATCTCAACGGACTCGTCCTCGCCCAAAGTCTGGATTCCCTCGCGGTAGTGTTTCAGTGCCCGATCGTATTGTCCTCTTCTGTCGTAACCTTCGCCGATCTTTCGCTGGACATCAGCCACTTGCCGGGAGTCCAGCAGACCAGACTCGGTTTCCAGAGCGGCCTGGTAGCTTTCTATCGCGTTGTCGTACTCTCCGGCTATCATGCGAGCATCGCCGAGGGCTATACAGACCGATGCCCAGGTTTCTTCTGTGTCGCACAGTTGCGAGCTAAGTTTCCTTAGCTGTCCCATGATCGCACTGGACTGGCCAGCGTAAATTAGTTGCTGCAGGTTATCCGTGATAGCTTCCGCCGATTTCTGGTATTCCTTGGCCTCGAAATAGTGATGTGCTGCCTCGAGGTAGTCCTCTTGATCGTAATAGTACCTGCCTGCGTTCTTGTGCAACCTCGTCCTAAAGGCGGCGTCTGTCCTAAGCCTGTCATAGCAGAACTCGCCCAGAAGGGAGTGCAGATATTTCTCCCCATACTCAGACTGTTGCACTGCATATTTGTGTACCAGATCGTCCAGGACACGGTCAACGTTTTCCATGCTTTCTTCAACCAACACTTCACCGATTGCTTCTGTGTCCACAGGGGCTCTGAAAATGGAGATTACTTTGAGCAGTCTCTGTTCTTCCTCGGAAAGGGTTTCGTAAACATTTCTTACCAGATACTCTTCTGCCTTTTCCCCAAGCGCCCGGTCTATGAACTCACTGATCTCATCGCCGCTCCATGTTTTGTTCTCCATCCAGGTGGTGAACAACTCCAACAGCTTGGGGTTCCCCATGGTCTGCTGGTAGAGCTTGGCGAAGAGTTCTGCGTCCAGATAGATGTCGCTTCTGTTGAGCATGGCCTGGGCATCCTCTTCATTGAAGCCTGCCAGAGGCTCATAGTCCAGGCCGATGGCATCAGCGAAGCGGGGCCTGCGACGGCTCATCACCATGACTTTGGTGTTTTGCAGGCGGTCGTTGAATATCCTGAACAAAGCATTGACCTTCTCGTCTTCATCGGCTACCTGAAAGTCGTCGAAGCACAACAGGTAGGTGCCCTGTTCCAGACTGTAGATGAGGAGGTTGATGGCCTCGTGTACTCGATAGCCCTCCTCTGTCAGCTTCTCGATGTTGAGGTCGAGGAATCTCTGCAACGAGTCATCTTTGTTTGTGGCCAGGAATCCCCCCAGGGCCCAGATAACCGATTCCAGGGTGTCGTTTAAGCCTTTGTGGAAAGTATGCCAGAAGGCTTTTCTCTGATGAGACTGCTGGGTTACTAACTGAGCGCCCAGCATAGTTTTGCCTACGCCGGCTGCGCCTCCGACAATCACTATGTTCTGGGAATCGAGCCTTCTTTGGTATTCGTCAAGCTCCTCCTTCCTGCCAATGAAATTGCTGCTGCCAGGGATGGACTCTATCCGCAAGGATCTGACGATAGGCTTGGTAAGCTTCAAGAGAATGCCATCTGGGGACCTCATGAACAGCACGGGGATACCCCAATCCCTTGCATCTGCCCCGCAGTCAATGTAGATCCCCCTGCGAGCCTCGGATATGGCTGTATCCACAGGAAAACCTATGGCCAGAGCCCGGTAGAACTCCCTGGCGAACTTAATGGCCGTATCATCGTATATGCTGTATTGCATAGCCACCACTGCGGGCAGTCCCCGACGCACCAGGTTGGGAGCCAGTCCCACCATGGGTTGGGTAGACGAGCCAGCCACGCTCTGGCAGGCGTTGAGAATCACTAGCTTGGTGGACTCGCTGCCGAGGAAGAACTCGCGGAAGGTTCTGTCGTTGATCAGTCGGAAGTGACCCTCATCGTCCTCGATAACCAGGTATGCCTGGTCGTCCCTGAAAGCCCCATGTCCGATGAAGTGGACAATGTGCGGCTGATACCGGCGCAGTTTCTCGCGGATCTCGCTGGCAATGGCGTGATCGAGGAATTCCAACTGTACCAACCCGTCCTTCTCCCACTCCTCCAGAGCCTGGCTTAGTACTTGCTTCTCTTTCTCGGTATCCAACCCTGGCAGGCCAAACTCGGCCAGGTCCACCGAATTGGAAATGACCGCCAGCACTCTGAGGGTGGACTGGATGGTGATCGAGCGAGGAGGCTCAGGCACCTGGATGTACCGGGTGATAGGGGTTTCCGATGAGATGCCCAGGAAAAGGTCATTCATCTCGTCGTAGAGGTATTCCCAGGGAATGACGCCAAGTTCAGGCGGTTCAAGGCGTAGCCTGATGCGCAGGCCCTTTCCTTGCGCCCTGGCATATCCCAGACTGGCTCTGTAGACATCCTCTATGTCATCGCTGAACAGTTGCTGGAAGAGCATCTTGCCCAGATTGATGAAGAGTGCCTCGTCCGTATCTTCAGCCTGGATCCTGGTCATTGCGCGTTGGATTTGGTCGTAAGTGGAGTCGAGTTGGAGCACTCCCTGAGCCTCACCCCCGCTCGCCGAGATCACGCGGGTGGGGTATCCGTCGGCGTTTTCTTGTTCCGCAGACTGCGACACCGCAGGTCGCGGCATGATCAGTAATTCAAAGTCTTCGTATCTCATTATGGCCTCAGCCCTTTCTCGGATTTCCTATGCTGAATAGGTCTCCCTCAAGGCTGTTACTGAACCTTAAGCACTAAGGGGAGGTAGATTCTCCACCGGATAGGGCAAATCCCTCCTTTCGGTCTCTGCAACGTGGACGTGGGGACCGGCGTAATAGACGATGTAGCCGGTCGTGACTCGATCTCTGTCATCCCACCACTGGTCTATTCTTGATCGTACTTCTTAGTCATTTCTATATCCCCTTGCGAGAGTGCAACTAAGCGTTATAAATCCACCGAAATCATCAGAATCAACATAATTATATCATAAAATCGCCAAAATTGCAAGGGTCAATTTTATGAAAACTTGGGTGGAGTTAAGTGCATAGCGACTCTCTTCTCCACTACAATATATGGTATATAAAGGATATGATAAATACTATATGTAGTATATTGGGTGGCGCGAATAGCCCGAAATGGCCCAGAAACTAGCCAGGGTGGCAAGTAGGGGAGGGTGGGTTTGACATTATGGCTAACTTGGGCTAAAATGACGCTATTATCGCAATCTAGGTTTGTAGGGGGGATTTGGCTATGTCAATGACCAGTGCAGAGATCAGACAATCATTCTTGGACTTCTTCGCCAGCAAAGGGCACACGATAGTGCCCAGTGCCTCGCTGGTGCCTGGCGATGATCCCACGCTGTTGTTTACCAACGCTGGCATGAATCAGTTCAAGAACATCTTCCTGGGCTTGGAGAAGCGGGGGTACACACGGGCTGCCGATACTCAGAAGTGCATGCGGGTCTCCGGTAAGCATAATGACCTGGAGGATGTGGGGTACGATACCTATCACCATACCTTCTTCGAGATGCTCGGCAATTGGTCCTTTGGGGACTACTACAAGAAAGAAGCCATTGCCTGGGCCTGGGAATTACTCACCGAGGTATGGGGGTTTCCCAAAGACCACCTCTGGGCTACGGTATTCAAGGACGAAGCGGGCGAGCTGGAAACCGACGAGGAGGCAGCGGGCTACTGGGCGAAGATGACAGACATAAATCCTGAGCACATCCTCTATTTTGGCCGCAAGGATAATTTCTGGGAAATGGGCGACACCGGACCCTGTGGCCCTTGCAGTGAGATCCACCTCGACAGGGGAGAGGAGGCATGTGATCTTCAGGATGACCCCAATCACGTTTGTGGTGTAAATAGCGGCTGTCGGCGCTATTTTGAGCTGTGGAATCTGGTCTTCATTCAGTATAACAAGGATGACGATGGAGTTCTCCACGAGCTGCCTGCCAAGCACGTTGATACGGGTATGGGCTTCGAGCGACTGGTGTCCGTTTTGCAGGACGTCGTTTCCAATTACGAGACCGATGTGTTTACGCCCATCATGGACCGCGTTCAGGAAATGCTCGGCCATAGCGACGCTGAGCGCGAGGCGAACATCGTGGCCTATCGCGTTATCGCAGATCACGGCCGGGCGGTGACCTTCCTGATCGGTGATGGGATGTTGCCGGGCAATGAGGGCCGCAACTACGTGCTGCGCATGATCCTGCGTCGTGCCGCTCGCTTCGGTCGCAAGATCGGCTTCGTGGAGCCTTTCCTGGCCGAGGTCGCCAAGGTGGTCATCGAGACGATGGGACCCTACTTCACCGAGCTGGAGGGCAGGCGGGAGTTCATCCTGCAGACCATCACTCAGGAGGAGGAGCGTTTTCAGCGCACGCTGGATGTGGGACTGGATTTACTGGACGACCTGATTGATGACCTGAGCGCGCGAGGGGAGTCTGTGATTCCAGGAGATCAGGCGTTCAAGCTCTACGATACCTATGGCTTCCCGCTGGACTTGACCAGAGACGTGGCCAAAGAGCGGGGCTTTACTGTGGACGACGAGGGCTTCGCAGCCGCGCTGGAGGAGCAGCGAGAACGGGGACGGGCCGCCCAGCAGTTTGCTTTGGAGGTGGAAGCGAAGCTGGAGCTCTACAGCCATCTCCTGGATGACTTGAAGCGGGCGGGCGCGCTGTCTCAGGCCGGCGTAGAGCATCTCTACACTGAGGGGATGGAGGCCGAGGCGAAGGTGGCGGCTATAGTTCGGGATGGGCAGGTGGTGGACTCGGCGCGAGAGGGCGGTGAAGTCGAGTTGGTGTTGACCGGAACTTCCTTTTACGTGGAGAGCGGTGGCCAGGTCAGCGATACTGGCGTAATCCTTCGGGATGGGGAATGGGAAGTGGCAGTCAGCGATGTCCGCCAGCCGCTCCCAGGCTTCATCGTTCACATCGGGCAGGTGCGGTCGGGTGAGCCCCTGGTGGGCGACAATGCCCAGGCCGTTGTGGACGCCGAGCGACGCATGGACATCGCCCGCAATCACACCGCCACCCACCTCTTGCACAACGCGCTGCGCCGTACCCTGGGCGAGCATGTCCAGCAGGCCGGCTCCCTGGTGGCGCCTGATCGCTTACGCTTCGACTTTACCCACTCGGCCATGCTGACCCAGGACGAACTGAGCGAAGTCGAGCGGTTGGTTAACGAGGCTATCCTGGCTAACTACTCCGTGGAGATTATCCACAGCAGCTACAAGGAGGCCATCACCAATGGGGCCATCGCTCTGTTTGGCGAGAAGTACGGCGAGCAGGTG
>CAZQDO010000242.1:0-8742 GCA_964592085.1 uncultured Anaerolineae bacterium
GCATAGACCTGCTCGACCTCAAACCCACATCGCGCCAGCAGATGCTCGGCCTCGAATCGGAACAGGTAGCGCATGGGAAACGCATGGAGCAGCCTCTCTTCCCGACCGTCGGGATGGGTCACGTAGTAGATCAATTCAACGTGGTTGACTTGGTTGAAGCGATCTCGCGACACGATCTTGGAGCGGCGGACAACCCGTCGGCCGTCAGGAGTGGTGAACTCAGGCTCGCCGCCTACTTCCTGCCCCACATCGTCCCTGGTCAACGATTCCAGCATAGGGTTGAAGATATCGAGAATCAACCGCCCGCCCTTCACCAGGTGACGGTGAATGCACTTTAGACAGGACATCTGGTCATCCACCGTCGTCAGATGTTGAAACGGTCGAAACGGCGTTGTCACCAACTTGAAGGCTTGCCCCAGCGAAAACTGGCGCATGTCTGCTTCCACCAGTTGGACTCTGGCTTGAACCTCCTGTGGCTCTTTCAGCAGCCGTTCCCGACACACAGCCAGCATCTGGGACGACAGGTCGAGGCCGACGATCTCAATCCCTGCCCGTGCCGTAGGAATCAGGATGCGCCCTGTTCCGCAGCCAACCTCCAACACTGGCCCTCCCGATTCCTGGGCAGCCTCCACGTAGAAAGACACGTCTGGCCGGTCGCGGTAGGGCACGACGTGGTCGTAGAGATCGGCGATGAATGCGTACTCCTCATATCCTCCAGCGTGATCCATAGAGACCTCCTTCCCCCTCACAAGCGATTAACAACGAGAGGGCTAAGCCCAAATACACAGCAAGCTGCATGAACAGCACCTCTCAACGAGCGTCAGCTGGTAGAGCAATTTCTTTAAAGCGCAAGGGTGGGCGTCGGCTCCAGCGTGGGTTAGCCGCCTAGAGTTGCCTTAAGACGTAGCGTCAGGCTCCGTTGTTGAAACTTTAGCCGATATATCATCAATTAGGGATCTGTGCGCAACCTCAATCCTTCGGTAGGTCGAAAGAAGCTCTTCTTTCATCCTTTCAACGTCATGGGGGTCTATAGCCTGTGACTGAAGGATACTGATGTCATTGATTGCTCTACCAAAGGCTTTGAGAAGATTCTTGTAACCATGTGCCCTTGCGAATAAACCATCTCTTTCAAGATCTATCCGCGATGCGTAGAGCAAGTCCTCCAATTCCCGTACTCTGGCCTGAAACTCATCTGCCAACACAGGATTGGTACCACTATTGGCGACTTCTCTACATATATTTCTTGCACGGTATATGAGCTCAGCTAGCTTCGGATAGGTTGCCAGCCTTCTTTCGAGTAACCCACGCTGAATATCAACGTTCAGAGTCATATCAGCTTTAAGCTGTTCTAACTGCATCTCGTAGACATGCTTCAGTCTCTCGATATCCATTGTGAAGAGATGTTGCTGTCTGTTCTCGAATATGATTCTGAGTAAAAAAGCAACAATGGAAGACACCAGGGCGGATGTCAAGATAGTCGTTATGACATCTAAAGCACTCATGCCAATATCTCCTTAACATTGTCATCGAACAATGAGTTACCATCAAGGAACCGTGCCAATATTGGGTCAGGAATTGATCTCCACTTAGGATAGGTTTCTGCAAGGTCAATTGGAATCGGCTCATATCCGAGCTTAATGTTAGGATATCTATCTTTGATCACAGCCAATGCTTGTAGAAATGAATCTGGCCTCATTCTAAAGGCAATCCCCGTATGTAGTATCAATGCATCCGGTTGAAAAGCCAGAACCTCCATCTCCAACATATCTAGCAGCTTATCATACGACACAGTATATGGATCTGGCTTTTCAAGGTCGAGTTCATCCATCTGGACCGCGTAACAGAACCTGACGTCAATCCCTTGAAGTACGGGACTGTTCGTTAAGTACTTCAATTCCTCAAGTGTATATTCATCATTGATGGACTTCAACACTAGAAGTCGATGGATACTCACATACACCTCTGCATAGAATCGAGGGAAGGTGACTAACTTGTTACTATCCGGACAACCTTCTACCTAATCCCCCCACAGGGGGCACCATACCGAAAGTCTCCGCATAGCATGGCTTTGCTGACTGCCGCAACGCCAGCACATCATCACCTACCGTTGATCATCCGCTGACCGCAGGCCCTCCTCCCTGTACTTCTCCAGGAACACAATCACAAGTTCCTCGGCAATCATTTCGGTCTTGAATGGCTCATAGCCCTGCTTCTGGTACAGGTGGAGGTTACGCTCGCTCCTGTTTCCGGTGAACAACTCGAACCTCCTGGCCTGGATGAAAATCCGCTCGATTTCATTCAGCAACCGGGTGCCGATGCCCCGGTTCTGGAAGTCTGGGTGGACGATCAGCCTGCCGATGAAGCAAGTCCCCTCATTCAGGTGCCCTCTCACAGAACCAATGATCTTTCCGTCTATGGTGGCTTTGACGAAGACCTGCTTTTCAAAGTCCGCTTCCATTTCCTCCAGGGTTTGCGTCAGCGGCGGGATGGTATAGTCGTTGTAGATCGCTGCCTCGCTTTGGTAGGCCAGCTTCTGCAAATCCAGGATCTCTTTTGCGTCCTCGGCGCTTGCTTGTTCAATGATCATTTGAATTCGCTGTCAGGCATCGCTTAGCCACGCGGCTCAGCCTCTTCACGGGGCTGATGCTCAGAAAGGAATCTCTCAATGTCTTCGATGAATGCGGCCGTGGCCGTTTCGATGCTTGAAGTCAAAGCGTCTGGGTCGCTGAAGTCGAAATCCTTGGCCAAATCGCATTCAACAATTGAGTCAATCCCTTTCGCAGGCGTGACAACACGGTACTCCGGCCATTGGCTGTCCCTAAACAGCTCCCAGTACCGCCGTTGAACCTTCCGGTTGCTTCCCGCGAGCCAAGCTTCGAATCTGAATGCGTCGTAGTTGAAGACAATTGCGATTTTTAGGCCGCGATGCTTGAGTGGCGGCGGAACGACGGCAAAGTACGTCATATCCATGTATCCCTGATAGAGACCGGATACGGCGAAATCCGTGTAGCTCTTCTTGAAATGCGTTCGCAGACCCATCATGTAAGAGAGCAGTGCTCTGTACGCCTTCTGAATCGATCCTTTCCCAAGTTGCCCCCGCAACTCCTCCATGTCTTCGTGTATCGTGTGCATGCTTGGCTCCTTTCTCGTCTGCGCAACCTTCGCGGAAAGACTCTGCAAAGGGCGGCCTGACTCGTTACTATACGGACAACCTTCTACCTAATCCCCTCACAGGGGATGCTATACGGAAAGTCTGCGCATGGCACGGCTTTGCCGATGGCTATAACGCTAGCATATCCCGTGCCCGATCAGCGCTTGGAAATCAAACCCAACGTTTCACGCATGCCCTCCCGAACAGGACGGGTTTGCCAGCCCAACTCTGCCCGCGCCATGTAGGTTGCGCCTGCGGAGCGAGTGATCTCTTCACTGTGTTCTAATTGCACACCCGGTCATATAGACGCCGGTATTCTCGAACGGCGCGATCCCAACTGAAGTTGTCCAACATTCTAAACCCATGGTAGATCATTTCTGCATAACCGGCCTGGTTCGAGGTGTAGAGATCTATCGCGTCCTGGAGAGCCCAGGCTGCGCTTTGCACCATGGCATCAAAGAGAGGCGTACCCTTCCGGTCGTCAATGCGATCCCCCCTGGGACTCTGCCGCCAGTACCCGCACTCCACGATCTTTTGCCAATCTCGCTCTGGGTTGAGAGCCGATAGCTCGCGGAAGAGGAAGCCGGTCGGGGCACTCTTGCGGCTATGGAACAAAGCAACCATCTGTCGCCCGTACCGGCTCAGGCTGGCACTCGGATAGGGCGTCACTTGCTGGATCAGGCCACCGGTGGCCCGGGCCACAACGGGCATTCCCGCCAGATAGGCTTCCGTCGCCGCACCGAAGGGTTCATACAAAGAGCCCATCACCATAAACGAGCTTCCCTCTTGCAGAGCTTTGAAGGCCGCAGCATCGAGCCTGAAAGGGAACACCTTCACTTCGTCAGGACGCTCAGCGGCCAGTTTCCGAAGAAAACTCAGTCCGGCCAGACCTTCATCGCCAGGCATAGGGGTAAAGACGTACCGGGCTTTTCCTGGGGGGATCGTCCGAATGGCCTCTGCGATGACGTCGAAGCCTTTTTGCCGGGGATCATCCCGGCCCAGCACCAGAAACACCGGTAGCCAGGGATCCGATAGAACAAGATCATCGCCCCAGGGCTCTTTACTGGGATCAGGATGGCGGCCCAGTTCACGTTGAAAATCCTCGAGCACCTGGGCCAACCTCTGGCGACGTTGCCATTTCTCCTGCTGTATTTTCCCAAAATCACCCTGCTTGGCCTGCTGGCGCGCCTGTTCCGAAAACGGGAAGTTCAGCTCTCTAAAGATCCCATTATCAACCCCTACCAAACCCTTGCCCACGATCAAGTCCTGGAGGTGGTTGGCAAAGACGAGGGTATGTAAGGGATCGCTGGTCAACTCATCGGCGAAGTTTCGGGACACCGTCGAAAGCGGGCCGTCAACGAGGGGGATCATCTGAGTCAGCACGTTGTCACGGTGCAGCCCCAGGTCAGAGACCAGGCTGATAGCTGTATTCCCCAGGTATCTGTCATAGGGATTGTGGAGAGTGAGAACACAGGCAGTCCCTCGAATGTCAGGGGTTCTCCTGATCGTCTGAGCGACGCACGCGGTCTCCCAATCTTGAAGATGCAAGATCAGGTCTCGATAAGGAACCAGTTCTTTCCTGGCCAATTCAACCAGAGCATGAGGCACAGCCGCGCAGAAGAAGAGGGCGTCCTCGGTCAGCTTGTCGGACACGTTCGGGTTTGTGTCGGGATTCATCGGTTGGGTCGGATCAAGGGGATTCACGTAAGGATCCGCCGGGGCTGTGAAAAAGCCATCTGCCGAGAGAAGATAGGTTTTGAAGCCCTTCGCATCGGTGGTTTGCCTCACGTGGACCGTATATCGCTTGCTTCCCAGCGGGAAGGAAAAGGTCGTCAGCAAAGGTAACGACCCGGTGATCTTCTCGAAATACGGGGCCAGGACGAAGCACCTTTCGTGCTGTGCCATTTGTTTGGGCAGTATTTTCATCACGGCGCCCAATCCGCCGGACCGGGCGAATTCGGACTCGAATGTGACAAAAACGACCGTTCGTTGTTCCTTGTTCGGTCTGTCTGTTGAAAATGGATTCATGTTGTCATCTCCCATAAGAAGGGCTACTCCTTCACCCGCCCGTATTTTCTCCCCACGATGGACTGCCCCGTTGGGCTGAGGACGAAATCAATGAAGCCCTTGATCTCGTCCGTTGGCTCCTGACGTGTTATCAGGAAGAGGGGATGAAGCAAGTGGTAGGCTCCCTGGCGGACGCTGCTCGGCGTCGGCGCCACCTCCTCGATTTCCAGGACTTTGACCTCTTCGGTGAGGTGGCCCATGGAGACGTAGCCGATGGCCTCCGGGTGCTGCGCCACGTATTCCACCACGGCTCGGCTGCTGGGCATGACCACCGCCATCGGAGTGACCCGCTGGCCCTGCATCACCAGCTCCTCGAAAACCGCCCGCGTCCCCGATCCGTCCTCACGGCTGATGGCCACGATCTCCCCCGCTTGCCCTCCCACGTCCTTCCAATCCCAGATCCGCCCGAAGAACACGTCCTTGAGCTGGAGCATGGTCAGGCCTTCCAGGTCATTCTGGGGATGGACGACGATGGCGATGCCGTCCAGGGCAATGGGCGTTGACCAGAGCGACGTGTCTTCCGGATCCTTCCAGGAAGCCATCCCGATGTCCGCCTCCCCCTGGCGAACCCACTCGATCCCCAGAAGCGAGCCTCTGCCCTCCACAGAGATGGTCACGTGCTTGTGGCGTTCGGCATAATCCTGAGCCAATTCCTCCACCAGAGGTTGCATCGAGGTAGAGCCAACCACCTTGAGGTGAACAGGTCCCGTAGGCTCTACCGTATGTCTATTACAGCCAACGAAGAGCAAGAGGCCGATCAGACAGAGGACGACGCCGATGACTTTTCTTGCCAATATCAATCTAACCTCTCACCAAGAATATGATCAGAGATGCGATCCCTGCCAGCCAGCAATAAGCAGCGAAAACGTAGAGCCTGCCTCGCTGAAGATACGCCAGCAGGAACTTGATGCACACATAGCCGCTAATGGCCGCCGCCAGAAAGCCGACGATGAGGAGCAGCCAGTTAGCTCCCTCGACTCCGGCCTGGAACAGCTCAACCAATTGCAGGAGACCGGCCCCGAAGATGATGGGCGTGGCCAGGAGGAAGCTGAAGCGAGCCGCCGCATCCCGTTCGATCCCGCGCAGCAATCCCGCGGCGATAGTCGCTCCTGAGCGGGAGATACCGGGGGCGATGGCCAGGCCCTGAGCCAGGCCGATCAGCACGGAGTCGAGCCAGCCCAGATCACCCAGCGAACGCTGTCGCTTGCCCAGCCGCTCGCTGAGGGCCAGGATGGCCCCCGTGACCAGCAGGAGAGTAGCCACCCGTCCCGGCGAACTGAACAAGCTCTCAAAGAAATCTTCCAGGAAGAAGCCCATCAGGGCGGCGGGCAGGGTGCCCACGATGATGAGCCAGGCCAGGCGGGCCTCTGGTTGGTCCAGGCTTCGCTCCACCAGGCTCCTCACCCAGGCCGTCGCCAGGGAGAGGATGTCGCGCCAGAAGACGGCCAGGATAGCCACCAGGGTGCCCCAGTGGACGATAGTATCAAAGACCAGGCCCGGCTCCGGCCAATTGAGGAACCAGGGCACCAACACCAGGTGTCCCGAACTGGAAATGGGTATGAACTCTGTGGCACCTTGCACGATGCCCAGGACGAGGGCTTGAATGAAGTTCACTCCTCCTGCCTCCTGCTTCTTGCCTCCCTGTTGCGCTGCCGCGCCTCGTGGGGGACGATCTCATAATTGGCCAGGAATTCCTTCTTCAGAGCAGCAAAGGTGCCGGCCAGAATCGCATCCCTGATCTCCCGCATCAAGTTCATCATGAAATGCAGGTTGTGCAGAGTGGCCAGGCGTATGCCCAGGATTTCCTTCGCCATAACCAGGTGGCGCAGGTAGGCTCTGGAAAAGTGGCGGCAGGCATAACAGTCGCACCCCTCCTCGATGGGAGCGGGGTCGGCGGCGTATTGAGCGTTTCTGAGATTGAGGCGGCCAGTGCGAGTGAAGACCGCGCCGTTACGGGCGATGCGGGTGGGCAGAACGCAATCGAAGATGTCCATGCCGCGGGTCACGCTTTCGAAGATGTCTTCCGGCGAGCCGATACCCAGCAGGTGGCGAGGCTTGTCAGCAGGCAGGAGCGGCACAGTCACCTCCAGCATTTCGTGCATCACTTCCTTTGGCTCTCCCACCGACAGGCCGCCGATGGAGTAGCCAGGGAAATCCAGCGCAGTGATGAACTCCGTGCTTTGGCGACGCAGGTCGGCGAAAGCGCCCCCCTGCACGATGCCGAACAGGGCCTGTCCTGAGCCCAGTCGAAGGGCCTGGTCTGGGCGGGTGTGAGCTCGTTTGCAGCGTTCGGCCCAGTGGTGGGTGCGCTCCAACGCCTGGACGTTGTAATCGTGGTCCAATGGTTCCGGGCACTCGTCGAGACACAGGATGATGTCCGCCCCCAGCTTCTCCTGGATCTCGATGACCTTCTCTGGAGTGAAGAGGTGCTCGGAGCCGTCCAGGTGCGAGCGAAAGGTCACGCCCGTCATGTCCACTGCCCGCAGGTGGGCCAGGCTGAAGACCTGGAAGCCGCCCGAGTCGGTCATGATAGGCCCGTCCCAGCTCATGAAACCATGCAGCCCCCCCAGATTAGCTATGGTGTCGGGCCCAGGGCGCAGGTAGAGGTGGTAGGTGTTGGTCATGATGAGCGAGACGCCCAGCTCGCGGAGCTCCCGGGGCGAGACAGCCTTGACCGTGGCTTGAGTGCCCACCGGTGCAAAGACCGGGGTGGGGACCTGGCCGTGTGGCGTATGCATCACGCCCACGCGAGCCCGGCTGAGGGGGTCCTCTTTGAGCAGTTCAAAACCAAACGCCATGACATCTTCCCTTCTGGCGCTCTATTATACCACAACCCGACTCTCTTGACGAATCCACACTTGTCAAGTTGCCCCAGATTTGCTATACTCATAGAGCCATGCACCAACACTTACAGAAGGCCTGGCAAGTCAGGCTAGCCAACTTCCCTCAAAGAATCGAGTTCGCCTATCCCCTCGACACTGCGCTCATCAGCCTCACCGGTCGTCACTGCGATCTGGACTGCGCCCACTGCGGCGGGTATTACCTTCAGCACATGACCCCTGTCTGGCAAGCAGAGGTGGGGAGGGCCACCAGTTGCCTCATCTCCGGCGGCTGTGACGCCTCAGGGCGCGTGCCGGTGGCCCGCTATCTGGAGCAGATCAAAGCCATTCGCCAGGGCCGCAAGATGAACTGGCACGTGGGTCTCATCGAGGAGGCAGACTTCCTTGCTATCGCCCCTTACACCGACGTCGTTTCCTTCGACTTCGTGGGCGACGACGAGACCATCCGCGAGGTCTACGGCCTGGATTGCACCGTCGCCGACTACGTGGCAACTTACCAGATGCTTCGCCGGCACACCAGGGTGATCCCTCACATCACCATTGGCCTGCGCGGGGGCGCCATAGGCCACGAGCGCCCGGCCCTGGAAAAGCTCCAGGAGCTAGGCGTAGATGCGCTGGTCTTCATCGTTTTCATCCCTACGCCGGGCACCCGCTACGCCGACCGCCAGCCTCCATCTGTCGAGG
>CAZQDO010000243.1:0-8672 GCA_964592085.1 uncultured Anaerolineae bacterium
GTGTGAGCCGATGAGGGCCACGTCGCCCGGTGACAGCCCGGCTTCCTCAATGGCCCGCAGCACCGCTGCTGCGAACCACTCGCCCAGGGCAAAGTTCATCTGGCAGATGCGATCCACCGTCCCTGTGGCCGGGTCGAACAGGGCAAAGATGCGCGCTCGCTGTTCGGCGTCAAAGGGCACAAAGGTGAACGAGAGCAGCTCCACCGACAGGTCGGGCGGCGCGCCGCGTATCTCCACCACCGCCGCGTCTACCCCGTCCGCAGAGGTACCGGACATGAGGCCGATAACTTTCATGTCGTCCTGATCGCCTCCACTACCGCATCGTGCAGCCTGGGCCTGAAGTCCGCGATGCCTGTCGGGTCGCGCCCGTAGTAGACGCGGTTGGTCAATAGCACCACCACCAGCACACGGTCGGGGTCCACCCAGAGCGAGGTGCCGGTAAAGCCCGTGTGCCCGTAGCTGCGCGGCCCGAACAGCCGCCCGGAAGTGGACCCCTCCTGCGACCGCCGCGCCCACCCCAGCCCACGCGGATTGTCCGCAAGGTTCACCTGCACACGGGTCATCTCGCTGATCGTCTGCGGCGAGAGGATTCGTGTGCCGCCGAAACTGCCGCCGTCTAGATAGGTCTGCCCCAACACGGCCACCCCCCGGGCCGTGGAGAAGAGCCCGGCGTGGCCGGCCCCCGCCGCCCAGGCTGGCCGCGTTCTCGTCGTGCACCTCGCCGACGCAGCGCCGCTGTCGCCAGGCGCAGAACTCAGTCGGGGCGATCCATCCTGATGGGACACCATGGGCCAGCGGGTTGTAGGTGGTACGGATCAGGCCCAGTGGCTCCAACACCGCCTTCCGCACGTAAGCCTCCAGCGACGTCCCTGCCAGGCGAGCCACCGCCTCCCCCAGCAGGATGATGCCCAAATCGCTGTAGACCACGCGCTGTCCCGGCGGATAGGCAAAGCCGTACCGCCGGTGAATAGCCGCCACCCGCCGCGCTCGCTTTTCCGCCGAGACCCGATGGGGCAGCGGCACGTCGTCGTCCTGCGCATCATCCTCTCGGTAAAGACTGCGCCAGGCAGCCAGGCCAGAGGTGTGGGTGAGCAGGTGCCAAAACGTGACCTCCTGGGCGTCCACCTGTTGGCCGGCGAAAGCGGGATCGGCCGGCAGCGGCGTCTTAGTCAATGGGTCTTCTGTCGGGCCGATGGGGCGCACGCCACTGAACTCGGTGAGCACGTTGGCCAGTGGGGTGTCCAGGGAGACGCGGCCAGCTTCGACCAGGGTCATAAAAGCGGTGGCGGTGAAGAGCTTGGTCACTGAGGCCAGGTCGAACAGGCTGGCCATCTGCGTGGGGCGGCAGCGTGTCGCCGGGTCCAGGTAGCCATAGGCGCGATGAAAGACCACGCCACCGTGCCGGGCTACCAGTAACACCGCTGACGGGAAGACGCTGTCGAGGCCACTGTGCATGACGGCATCTACGCGGGTTAGGCCGACCAATTCAAAGCCTGCTTCTGACGGTACAGTGGGGATGAGTTGAATGGTGCTTTACCCTTTCAGTTCTTTCGAGGCCCGGCGATAGCTTTTCCAGGGGCGGAAACCCCAACGGCCATAGAACGCCATCAGGTTCGTCCAATCCACCACGCAAACGCGGATTCCCCGCCGGGCCAACTCTCCCAGGGCCACGCTCACCAGCAGCTCCCCCAGCCCCTGTCTCTGACGGATTGGATGGATCCCCAACGGTCCGATTCCCCCCGTCGGCTCCTCCAGCAACGTTGCCCAGAAGAGAGAGGGACGGATCACCGACTCGCCAGGAAAATGCAGGTGGACGAAGCCGACGATCTCACCCATGGAGGTGTGGAGCAACAACTGCTCTTCCATACGGCCTCCCTGTTCCAGCGTCAGAGCCTGCTCGTAGCGCCAGCGTCCTGGGAAGGCGTCGCCCATAAAGTCCAGAAAGCGATCCCGATCCCCTTCTGTCCCCAGGGAAGCCCGATAGCTTCGGTCAGCCAGGGTACGGCGTGCGTCTTCCCCACAAACGACAGTGTCGGGATCAAGCCCGGTGATCAGGTCATGGCAGGGCTCTTCCTCGATCCGGTATCCATGTCCACTAAAGAAGGGGAGCAAAGCCGGCTGGCCGACGGGCAAGCCGGGGAAGAAGTGCTGGAAACTCCCTCCCAGCCCGATCCGCTGGCAACCGGCAGACTGTAAATACGCCTCAGCCCAGTGGAGCAACTGCGAGCCGAATCCCTGTCGCCGATGTTCCGGCTCCACCCATAGGGCGGCAACCCATCCCCAGGAGCGATGCCCCTCACAGTCCGAATCCAGGGCACGGAGCCGTTTGGTGAGCACCCCGCCCACCGCCTGCCCTCCCACCTCGAGCAGCCGCGCGTCCTCCGGGCGAAAGTTGGGGTCGCTCTCTGTCTGTTGCCGCCAGAGTGAAAGGCGCATGGGAAAGGCCGCCCCCAAAGCCCGGTTCCACGAGGCGACGGCCTCGGCAGCCCGGTGAAATTGATAGGAAACGATCAGGCCGCTACAGCGGCGGCAATCTTGACCACCCATATCTCCCCCGGCGCCAGCGGCTTGCTCAGCACCAGCCGTCCGTTCTGGTGGGAGCACGGCACTGGCTGGCCGGTGGCGATGTCGGTTGCCGTGTAGTCCCCTAACGGTACTGCGATCTCGAACTGCGGCTGTGCTGGCTGATCCGTGTGGTTGAAGGCGAAGAAAATGCGGAAGGGATGGCCAGCCTCGTCTTCCCCTTCCAGGAGACGCGGCTCGATGTCCAATCCCTCCTGGACTTCATTCACTTTCACTGGCTGCTCAATCTCTGCCAGCCGTGTTAGCCCTTTGAGCAGCTTGCCGGCGTTTTCGTCCTGGAACTTGTAGAAGCCCAGGCTCAACAGGGTGCCTACGAAGACGGCCCAGCCCTGGCCATAGCGATTGACCACGATGGCTGGCCCGCCGTCCTCAAACTCCCCCACCACCTCGGCCGTCTCGGATAGCACCTCCATCTCCTCCCGGAAACGAGCCCCGACCAGCACGTCCCCCTGGCTCAGCAGAGGCAGCGCCGGGTGATCCCTGGTGATGCGGATGCGACAGGGGGTGTCCTCGTCCAATCCCAACGTTCCCCGCTCCCGGCAACCGAAGACCATCTCAAGCCCCAGGCCTGGTACGGCTTCGCCGCAGTAGCCGGTCTCGTCGTTCCAGGCCGTGCGGGCCTCGGCAACGACGACTCCGCCCTGGCGCACGAACCCCTCAATGCCGGACGCCGCAGCCTGGGACAGCATGAAGGAGAAGGGGAGATACAGCAGGTCGTAGTCCCCCAGCTTGCCAGCGGCGATCTGATCCACGTGGACGAAGTCCGCGGGGATGTGCTCCTGGTAGAGAGCCCGGTAGGCACCGATGTAGCAGCGGCTGGGGATGTAGTGCCAGGGCTGGCGCATACAGATCCACATGATGTTGGAGAGCACGTTCCAGCAGATAGCCGCTCGCGCCGGGGTGGACTTCCCAGCGGAGAAGAGATCCATATTTCGCGTGATAATCTTCGAGATGGCGCCAGCAGCTAAGGCCCGGTCGCTGGGGGTGCCATCGAGATTGGCCAGGCCGAACCCCGCCGACTCGTAACCGCTGCTCATGGGATGCCAGGCATAGAAACACAGTCCCTTGGCGCCGTGGGCGATGGGGTGCCAGGCATACGAACGCGCATCCGCTTCGGTCATGTGGGAGGCGAACATGCCCACGTAACCGTGCCCGCCCTGGAGCTCTCCCAACCAGTACGGTGCACCGACAGAGTCGCACGCAGAGCGGGTGCCGGCCAGCATGGCTGCGCGGAAAGAAGGGTCACTGGTCTCCCTGGCTCCTACGTGCTTGGGGTAAAGCGAAGTGCCCCAGATGTCTACCTGGGGGGGCATCCGCCAGTCGTCGGGCGAGCCCTGTTCGTCGCTCGGCAGAGTGAGGATCGAGGGGACGGCCGAGTGGCTGGTGGTGAGGTGATGGTCGGCCTGGCGTACGGTTTCGTGTCGCCAGCGAAGGTCTTCGGCCTGTTTGTCCATGATGAACTGCAGCCAGTCCACGTATTCGGTGTAAGTCATCAGGGAGATGAACTTGGGGGGGAGCACCAGGTCCCAACTGGAGAACTTGCGATACCAGGCAGTGTTGAGTGCATCCAGGTCCGGGTAGCGACGTTGCAGCCAGTCACGGAAGCGCTGGGCGGTGTGGTGGCAATAGCAGAACGTGGCTGGCTGGGGCAGAAAATCGAAGTACCCCCACTGGACAATGTGCGGCTCGCTCCACAGGTCCCAGGCCAGGAAAGGCTCGCAGCCAGCAATGTGGCCAGCCAGGGTGCGCATGAAGCCCTCGGCGGCGGCACGCACACCAGGGTGATCGTAGCAATAGCCGGGCGCCCCCTGGGAATCAATGGGCACGCCGCCCGCCGAGACGTAGCGGCTGTCGGGGTAATACTTCACCAGCCAGTCTGGCGCCGAATCGAGATAGAGCTGGACGATGACCTTAAGCCCCACCTCCTCGGCCAGTTCCATCAGCAGGTCCACCGCCTCGAAATGATAGTCGCCAGGCTGTGGCTCGCCGGTGGCCCAGTCCACCCAGCAGCGGACGGTGTTGAAGCCGCAGTCGGCGATGTTCTGCAGATCCTTCTTCCAGGTCTCTGGAGCATCTGGTCCCGGTGGCCGGACCATGGTCGCCCGTGCCCTCCCACCGGTGTACCAGGCTGCGATAGGGATATACCTTTCGTCCATTCTTACCTCCATGTCTTCTGCGTCTGCGGTCATTCTGCTCCACTCTGTTGCAACCACGCTACAAGAGCCTGGCGGGTCGCATTCCAGGCATTGGTGAGAACGTAGGTGCCGTGGCCATTTCCTGGCAAGGCCACTACCTGGCTCGGGCCCTGGGCCAGATTGTCCATGGCTTTAGCCTGGTCCAGAACACGGCCACGCTGGTCTCCTTCGGCAGCCAGGAAGAGAGCGGGGCGGCTGTCGAGCTGGGCTACCTCATCTACTTGTGGGCCGGAGATCACTACCACGCCTGCGATCTGGGCATCCTGAACCGCCGCCAGGATCACCGTCTCGCCCCCCCGGTCTGCTCCCACCAGCACGATGCGGGCGGGGTCAACAAATGATAAGGAGCGCAGGTAGTTCACTGCCGCCAATGCCCCTTCCGGGTCTTGGATCTTGAGGGCCACAGCCAGCGAAACGTACCCCTGCCGCGCCAGGTCGGCGGTCAATTCGAGCCACTCGGCTTTTTCCCCCATGCCATGGGAGCCGGTGGCGATGAGGACCAAAGCCGTCAAGCTCTCTGCTGCCGCCGGTCGCACCAGGGTCGCATCGGCCTCTCCCCCTTCAGCCGGGATGGTCACGTCCTCCTGGAGCACCTGAGTCACCGGTCGCGTCTCAATGGGCCCCAGCCGGGCCGGACCTGCCTCAGCCATCTCGAACACCCCGTCATAGAGGGTGGTCACAGCGATGGTGTTGGCCTGGCCGTATTTGAGCAACTCGCTGACGTCGGCGTAAGGAGCAAACGGCTTGCGCATCGGCTCAACCCGCTGCCCGTTGACGAAGACGGAGGAATCGTGGGGGTTGAACCAGGCGCTGACCCCGATGGGCTTTCCCTGCCAGTCGGCAGGCACGTCAACCTGGCGGCGGTAGACCACCACCTTCGCCTGGCCTACCAAATCTCCTAACCCCTGTTCCGACCAGGGGGCGGGAGCCTGCACCTGGCTCCAACTGCTGTCGTCGTAGTCCGGCCCGGCCATTTTCTGGCTGAACATTTCCACCTGCCGAAAGCGCCACTGCCCGGTCAACGCGATGGCATCGGGCAGGCTCACGTCGGTGATCGTCTCCTGCCCCTCTGCCAGGGGGAGGGGAGTGGGAGTGGGTAGTGGAGTGGCCGCCGATGTGCAGCCCGCAGCCAGGAGCGTGACCAGCGCGACCGCGATCAGAACGCATTTCCCCTTCATCTGTCGCCTCCTCCGCTACAAGAAGATCACTTGCCCGCATTGTGCCGACTCATGCATCGCCGCCACGATGCGTGTGACGTGCACCCCTTCTTCAGCAGTCGCCGTCGGCTGTCGGCCCTCGACCAGGCAGGCGATGAACGAATCCACCATGTCTACCGGAAACCCGCGCAGACGCCCGTCTACCTCGGACACCAGGGTGCCGGGGTAGGTGAACGTCTGACTGGCCTGATGGATCATCTGGTTCTGGGTGTCAATGAACAGCGCGCCCTGCTGGCCCACGATCTCGAACTTGAAGTCAAACAGCGTCGGCAGCGAGGTGGGGAGGATCCAGCAGGTCTCGAAGGCCGCCTGGGTCCCGTCGTCAAAACTCAGGATGGCCTGCATTGCATCCCAGGTATCCACCCCCAGGCCAGGGAGCACACGCTTCGTCGCCGCAGCATAGCAGTGGGTCGGCGTCTTGTCACCGAGCCAGAGGGCCAGGTCTACCAGGTGTGGCAACAGGAACCAGCCCACCGTGCTGCGGGCAGCCCAGGAGACCATGCGGGTGGGCACGTAGAGGGTGTCGTTCAGCCGCCCGCTCATCAGCTCGATCTGACCCAGCTCCCCTCTGGCGATGGCCGCTTTGGCCTGGACGAAGGCCGGGTTCCAGCGGTTCTCGAAGGCCACCTGGCAGCGAACACCGGCCTGTCCCACCGCTTCCAGCATCTGCTCTGCCTCAGCCACCGTAGTGGCGAGCGGTTTCTCCACCAGCAGGTGGATTCCCCGCCGGGCTGCTTCGAGCACCGGCTGGCAGTGGGCGAAGTCCGGCGTGGTGACGATCAGGGCATCCGGCTTCTCCTGTTCGAGCATCTCCCCACAGTCAGCGTAGCCGGGGACGGCGAAGCGGGCTGTGGCTTCAGCCAAGGCCTGGGAACTCACGTCGCTCAGGGCCACCAGCCGGGCGTCACGGTTCTGAGCCACGGCTCGGGCGAACAGGTGGCCGCGGGTGCCCATTCCGATAATGCTGATTCTAATCATTGGCTCCTTCCTCTGCAAGGGGGATAGATACGACGAACAACGTAAGCGTTCAGGCGGGTGCTGGGAAGAGCCGACAAGGTGCCAGGCACTTGCGAATAGCCACTGATTGAGCAAGCGTGCCTGGCCTGGGGGCGCTGCTATCTCTAAACAGCCGATGAAAGTGCCTGGCACCTGAAATCGGCGCTGGCGTTTGACCATCACTTGTACGGCCTGACGTGACCCGGTCATCCCTTCAACCCGGTCAGGGCGATTCCCTGGACGAAGTAGCGCTGCAAGGCCACGAACACCAGCATGGCCGGGATCACGCTGAGGGCCGTGCCGGCCATCTGGAGATGGTGGAACTGCGCCTCCATGCCATAAGTACGCAGGCTGTTCAGAGCCAGGGGGACAGTGTATAGCTCACGAGATTGCGCCACCAGGAGGGGCCAGAGGAAAGCGTTCCAGGTCCCTATGAAGTTGAACGAACCCAGGGTGGCCAAAGCCGGAGTGCTCAGCGGGAGGATGATCTGCCAGTAAATACGGAATTCAGAGGCACCATCAATACGGGCGGCGTCAATGAACTCGTCGGGGATGTCCAGAATGAACTGGCGCATCAGGAAGATGCCATAGGCACTGACCACGCCCGGCAGGATCAAACCCGCGTAGTTGTTCAGCCAGCCGAGCTGCTTTACGATGTAGAAGACGGGGATCAGGGTAACGAAGAACGGGATCATCATGCTGGCCAGAACCATCATGAAGAGTATGTCGCGCCCCGGAAAACGATATTTGGCGAAGGCGAAACCGCACAGAGAACTGGTGAAAAGGATGCCGATCACCGTGAGGGTCGTGACCAACAAACTATTGAGATAGGCACGCACCAGAGGCACGGCGCGCGAAACGTCAATGTAGTTATGCCATTGCAGTTGCGCGGGCACCAGCGGCGGTGGCAAGCGGGTGACTTCCTGGGAAGTCATCAACGAGGCTGAGAACATCCAAAAGAATGGCAAGAGCATCCAGGCGCCAGCCAGAACCAGGATGAGATACTTGAGCACGGTTCCGATGATGGCTGGAATGGTCCGTCGTCGTTGGGCCATGTCTTTCCCTCCTCACGTGCGCTCTCGCAGGAGACGCAACTGGATCAATGTGATGACGAAGATAATGACGAACAGGATGACCGCCATAGCGGTCGCCCGACCCATGCGGAAGAACTTGAAGGCGGTATTGTACATGTGGAGCACCACCACCATGGTGCTATTGGCGGGGCCGCCGCCGCTGGTCTCCCCGGCGAGACCCGTGGTGGCGGCGAAAACGATGTCGAACACCTGCAGTGCACCGATGGTGTTGGTAACGGCGATGAAGAGCAAGACCGGGCGGAGCAAAGGCAAAGTGATGTGCCGGAAGGATTGCCAGGAGTTAGCACCATCCACAGCCGCCGCGTCGTAGTACTCCTGAGGAATCCCTTGCAGCCCGGCCAGGTAGATGATCACGTAGTAACCCACGTACTGGTACACGGCGACGCCGATGATGCAGGCCAGGGCTTGCTTCGGGCTGGAGAGAAAGGGTTGCGTGGGGAGGCCGGCTAATCCTAACAGGTTGTTGATCAGGCCATAGTTCTTGTTCAGCAACACCGCCCACATCATGCCCAACGCCAGGGGTGCGGTGATGATGGGGAGAAAGAAGAGAGTGCGCCAGAAGACGCGAGCCCGAAGGCGGGTGTTGA
>CAZQDO010000244.1:0-2769 GCA_964592085.1 uncultured Anaerolineae bacterium
TGGAAGGAGCGGGTGTGGGAGTCGAGGTAGAAGTAGTAGGGGTGGTAGGCGTGCAAGTAGGAGGGGGTGTAGGGGACGGAGTGGGAGATAGAGTGGGGGTGGTAGAGGGAGTGGCAGAGGGAGTGGGAGGTGGAGTGGTGGAAGGGGAGGGAGTGGCAGTGGGTGAGGGGGACGGGGTGCAGTGGGTACAGGCCAGAGATAACAACAGGATGACCATTCCGACCACCAGGGCCAGTGGATTCCGTTTTGCTCGCAATCGCTCAGCGAGTGCCGTCTTTCCCCTCCCTCGGAGGGAGGGTGGGCTTTCCAACTTCCAATCTCTAATCTCCAATTTCTAATCTCCAATCTCAAGGATAGACGTGCTGCACCAGTGGCGAGCCATCCTCGGCGACGCGCAGTCGGGGCTGGGCGTCGCCCACGATGCGGGCCAGGTAGAGGTCCACGCTGCGCACGCCGTCCTGGGTCAGGACAGCCCGCAGGATGGCGGTGTCCCGCGTCTGCTCAATGACGTCCATGTCGAACACGAAGTTCCCCAGGCTGTAGACGATGGGCGCCCCCTGATGGACCTCCACGTCCTGCAACACGTGGGGGTGGTGGCCGATGACCAGGGCGGCTCCGGCTTCCACAGCGGCATGGGCCACGGCCCGTTGCTCCTGGTTGGCCTGAGTCTCGTACTCGGTGCCCGTATGCAGGATGACGATCACCAGGTCGGCTTCCTGTCGGGCTTGGACCACTGCCTTGTGCACTGGCTCCGGCTCGGCCCAGGCCACGTCGGTAACGGTGGGCACCTCCAGGGAGCCTCGCCAGCGGGGAGCGGCGAAGGCTAGGAACGCCACCTTGACACCTTTGACCTCCAGCACCGCCGGGCGAACAGCAGCGGCTTCCCCACGTCCCACGCCGACTGTAGCGATGCCCAAATTCTCCAGGGCGGTCAGGGTGTCGTCCATGCTATCGGGGGGGAAATCGAGGACGTGGTTATTGGCCAGGGAGAGGACGTCGAAGCCTACTGTTTGCAGGGCCGTAATGTGCTCTGGATGGGCGCGGAAGACGAACCGCTTATCCGCCGGCTGGCCGCGCACTGTGAAGGGGGTCTCCAGGTTGCCCACGGCGACGTCGGCCGATTGCAGCAAGGGGTAGATGGCCTGGAATGGGTACAGGGAGCCGTACTGGTTCATGCGCTCCTCTACGGTGCGGGCCAACATGATGTCGCCTGTGGCTACCATCTCGATCTCGTCGCTGCTGACAGGGGGAAACAAGTCGGCAGAAGCAGAGCGCCCCTCACCCCCAACCCCTCCCCCCCCGGCGGGGAGGGGAGACAGCTCCCAGGCTGGGGCTACCGTCAGGGCGTAGACTTTCCAGCCGGTGCAGGCCAGGATCTCCGGCTGCCCGTCGCCGTCCAGGTCGTGCACCTGCAGGCCGTGTACCAACCCGCCCAGAGTGCTGCCACCCCGGAGACGGCCCCAGCGGTCGAGCACTCTCACCGTGCCGTCGTCGTCGCCGATGACTACCTCTGGCCAACCGTCATTATCCAGGTCTGCCACCGCTACAGCCCACACCCCGGCGGGAGCCTGGTACCGCCAGCGTTGCGTACCGTCGGCGGAGAGGGCATAGACGCCTGGCTCCGGGCCTCCACAGGCGATTAGTATCTCTTGCGACTCATCACTGTCCAAATCGGCGAAGGCCAGGTCGGTCACGGAGCAAGTCTGCAAATCGGCAAGTTTGCAAGTTTGCAAGTCTGCTGATTTGTTGATTTGCTGATTTATGAGGTCTCCGGTGCTGGAACCGGCTACGAGCTCCTGTTGCCCGTCGCCATCCAGGTCGGCCAGGCGCACCCGCCGCACGTATCCGTCCAGGGAGGGCATGGAGCGCAGGTCACCGGTCGGAGACAGGAGGTACAGATGGCCTTTGTTGGTGGCGATGGCTGTTGTCCCATCAAGGCTGCTGTCCAGGGCTGAAGGGTATTCCACGCCCGCCTCACCCACCAGGTAACGCTGGTGCAAAGTGCCATCGGGGTTCACCTGGTGGACGTAGCCGTCCCAGGAGGCAGCCAAGATGGTATTGGCGGATGAGAGCGCGGTGATGCGGCTGTCGGTGCAGTATTGCCAAAGTTGGCGGCCTGTGCTGTCCAGCGCGTAGAGGCAGTTGTCGTCGGAGCCGACGAGGACCGTCGGCTGGCCGTCCAGATCAGCCACGTGCACGGCGTAGACGCTGGCCTGGGTGAGATGTTTCCACAGAGGCTGGCCCGCCGCGTTGGCGGCGTAGGCGTGTTTGTCCAGCGAGGCGATCAGCACCTCGGCGCGGTCATCAGCGTTCAGGTCGGCCACGGCCAGGTCGGTGACGGTGCCCCAGGTCTGGAAGCGCCAGCCCTCGCGGAGGGCCAGAGGTTGCAACGGAGAAGGCGGCAAAGCGGCGTCGTCCTCGTAGTAGGCAAAGGCTTCGCGGAAGAAGTTGTAGAGGATGCGCTCGCTGGCCTCGCCGTAGACCTGATAGCCGCGCTCGATCATGGGGGCGATCTCGTCCGCGGGCAGGGAAAGGCGGGTGCTGGAGCGCAGGATGGTCTCTCCCCGTTGTGGATTGATCTCTGGATGGAATTGCAGTCCCCACACAGGAGCCTGGCCGTAGCGGAAAGCCTGCACCGGGCAGAGGGGCGACGAAGCCAGCACTGTCGCTTCCGGCGGAAGGGTCACCGCTTGCTCAATATGGTAGTGGAAGGGGAAAAACTCCTGCGGCACTCCGTCAAATAGAGGGTCCTTTGTTCCGGCCTCGTTG
>CAZQDO010000244.1:2779-8613 GCA_964592085.1 uncultured Anaerolineae bacterium
TCGTTGAGCTGCACGGGCAACCAGCCCACTTCCTGTTGCCCATCTTCCACTTCACCGTCCAGAATGTCGGCCAGCAATTGGTGGCCCAGGCAGAGTCCCAGGATAGGCACCTTGAGATCCAGGGCCTGGTGCAGGAAACCGGCCTCGGTGCGCAGAAAGGGATAGGCAGGGTTGTCTACGTCGTGGGGCGACATGGGGCCACCCGACAGGACGATGACTTGCCCCCATTCCGACAGCGGTAGGGTGTCCCCGGCGTAAACCCGCAGGCGATCAAAAGGCAGCCCCAGGCGGGTCAGGTAGTCGGCGACACCAACGGCGCGCTCTTCGGCGTGCTCAATAATCAGGATGCGCGGCGTCAAAGCCGTAGGAGTGGGGGATGGGGTCAGGGAAGGCGAGGGAGAAGGGGAAACAGGATATTGGATATTAGATATTGGAGATGAGGTGGGAGTGGGTGAGAGGGTGGGAGACGGGGTGGCAGAGGGGGAAGGTGTTGGTGATGGGCTGGGAGATCGTGTTGGAGTGGGTGATGGGGTGGGAGATAAAGTGGAAGTGGGTGAAGGCGAGGAAGTGGAAGTTGGAGTCGAGGTCGAAGTGGGGATGGAGCTCGAAGTGGAAGTAGGATTGAGAGTAGGTGTGGGAGTGGGAGAGCTAGCTGGCGTGCAGCCAATAACGGTTAGGGAGAAGATGAGAAGTATCCCTGCCAATGCCGGAGCGCCAGCCAACTTCCAATATCCAATACCTAATATCCAATCTCCAACATCCAGCTTCCAGCTACTCATCGGCCAACCACTTTGGAGGTATGTGTGAAGTAGTTGTAGACCGTGGCCGACAGGCGGCGGAAGATGGGGAAGCAGCGATCCCAGTTGATCCAGTCCGTGTCCTCCCACAGGAACAGCCCGAACAGGTAATCGCCCTGGGGAGTGAAGACGATGCCGATGTCGGAGCGGGTATCACCCACCCAGCCGTGTTTGTGGGCGATGGGTATCTCTTCTGGGACGCTGGCTCCGATGACGCTGCGCAGGGGATTGGTCTTCAGCCAGTCCAGCATCTCGCAGCAATCCTCGGCGGTCAGGTTGTCGTAGGCCGCCAGCAGCTTGCCCTCGCCCTGACACCCTCGGTAAATCGCTTCCCACAGCACGGCCAGGTCGGCCAGCCAGGTCTGCATCATGGGATCGGGACGGGTGTCAATGGCGGCCTCGGCTGCGGGCACGTTCACCTCAGGCAGCTCAGGCCGGGGGATGTAGGGCCAATGGGTCCCGCCCTCGACATAATAGGGCTGCCGTATGAAGGTGCGGGTCAACTCCAGGGCGCGGAAAGTCTCGTTGACTCGTTTCACTCCCTCCGTCGCGTCCCCCTCGCCGATGCCCATCAGCACCAGGTTGGAGGCGGCGTTGATGCTCTCGGAGATCATGTAGGCAACGCTGAGCTGAATATCATCGGGCAGGTCGCCGTCCCAGGTGCGGTAGGCGGTGACCAGGATGCCAGCCTTGAGCAAGCTCATGCCAGCGTATACCACGTGGATGTTGTGGGTGAGCTCCTCGCCAGTGGAGAGATCCTGGACGTACAAGCCGGTCGTGCCGCCGAAGTCGCTGCTGATGTCGAGCAACAACGGCTTGAGGTCGGACAGGGTGAGGGCAACCGGCGCCACGTCAGTGATGACCAGGGAGACGGGATCAGTCGTGTCGGCAGCCAGGGCGGCGGTGACGGCCGCTAACGAGGCTTCCACGTCCAGTGCCCGACCCATCTCTCCCGGCTCGAAGTCGTAGATGGTCATGTCGGCGTCGAAGGGCGTCCACTCCACGGGCCAGCGTGGGTCGTCTTCCAGAGTCGTGCTCATGGCCCGGGCTGGTTGGGGGCGGATGTCAAAGTCAACAGCGATGGCCTCCAGCTCAGAGCGCAGGCTGGTCTCGTCCAGCGGCATCACCTTGATGGCGGCGACTGGCAGCTCGACGGGCTGCGTCTCCCCGTTGGCCAGGGCTGCGGTGATCCTCGCCACAGCCTCGTCACGATCCAGCTTGACCCCTGCCTGTCCAGGATAGAAGGCCAGCTCTTCCGTGCTGAGGCGATGCTCCTGCACCGGAATATCAACGCCTGCTGCGATCTCCTCTAGCTCGGAACGCAGGGTGGCCTCGTCTAACGGCGCGACCTCAAGGGTGGCAACGGGCAACGTGATGGGGCCAGTCTCTCCATCGGCCAGAGCCGCGGCGATTTTCTGCACAGCCCCATCGCGGTCCAGTTCGACCCCCGCCTCGCCGGGGTAGAAGGCCATGTCTTCCGCGCTGAGGCGGTGCTGCCGCACCGGACGATCAATGCCTGCGGCGGCGACCTCTAGCTGAGAACGCAGATCGGCCTCGTCCAGGGGCGCGACCTCGAGGGTGGCAACGGGCAACGTAACAGTGCGCGTCTCTGGGTCGGGCAGGATGGCGGTGATCCTGGCCACAGCCTGATCGCGGTCAAGCTCAAAACCTGTCTGGCCGGGATAGAAGGCCAGCTCTTCCGCGCTGAAGCGATGCTCTCGCAGCGGACGATCAACGCTCGCCGCGAGATCATCCACCAACTTGGCCAGCAGTGCCTGCTCGAAATCTGTCTGCAAAGGCACGTCCACGTCGAAGGGCAGCGGGGTGTGGAGGAGGAAATCACTGAAGCGGGTGTCTGCGCCGACGGCGGTCGCTTCCTCCACCATCGCATCCACCAGCACGGCGAATCCCACCGCAGCCGGGTCCAGCTCCTGGATCTGATCAAGGTAGCGAAGCTCGATGGGTTGGGCCAGTGGATCCGCCCATTCCTGGCGCACCAGGGCCAGGGCCTCATCGGGCGTCAGTCCGCCCACGTCCAGGCCGGTGATGCTCACCCCAGGACGGATGCGAGCCATGTAATTCTGATAGGCTGCCCGGCGCTGATTGACGAACACCCCCCCGGCGATGAGCACCACGATGAGCGCCGTCACAGGGATCAACCACCACAGGCGGCGTACGAGGGATGAATGAGTCTCTTTGGACATCACGTTAGATTCTTTGGTCATACTTATTCACCTGCATGGATTCCCCTGAGTTCCTCCGAGTTCCCCTGAGTGTCCCTATCTCATAGGAACTCGGAGGAACTCAGGGGGGTAGTGACGTTTTCTATCTCAATACTTTCGACAGCACCCGCCGTATCTCGACGGTGGACAGGTATTGCCCCACGTAGTGGCCATCCAGCCAGATCTCGAAGTGCAGGTGGAGGCCGCCCTCGGGGTTATACAGCGACTCAGGCGTGCCGGAGTTGCCCACTGTGCCGATGACTTGGCCCTGAGCCACTTCCTTGCCAACCTCCAGCCCGTCGGCAATGCCGCTCAGGTGGACGTAGCGAGTGACGAGCCCGTCGCCGTGGTCCAGCCATACCTGTCGCCCACGGAGGCCGTCTAGCACGTCCTCAGGGGTGTATCCCTTTTCTTGGCACGTAGCCAGCCACTCGTCCATCTGCGCCTGAGAGGGATTCTCGTAATCCCAGTCAGCACGGATGACTGTGCCGTCGCGGGCAGCCAGCACCTCGGTGCTCGTCGTGACCGTGGTGCCGTCGGGGAAGGCGTAGAAGTCTGTTCCCTGATGCACGCCGTAGCGGTAGTGGCGTGGTGCGCCGGGTAGTGTGTTCAGGCGTTGTGGCAGCTCCATGCCAGCGACGGGCATCGTCAGTCCGCGCAGGCGGTCCAGATCGGACTCGGATACCGGCGGGGGAGCAAGTTTCGATCCGTTTCGGTCTACGAACTCCCACTCCCACCCCAGCCTTGCCCCTTCGAGGGGGAGGGAGTGAAGGTGATACACCACATCCGGCCCAATCAGGAGCAAGCCGTCTTCCACTGGCCAGCAGCCGCGCAGGGTCACGTTGCGGTCAATAAAAGTGTACATTGCCTGCACCGCGCCCGTCTCTGTGTCCAGGGCCAGCACGCGGCGGTCGTTGCTGTCCAGGACGTACAGCAGCCCGTCGGCCACGGCGCACAGGGTCGTCGGGTAGTCCAGACCGCTCGACACAGTCCAGGCTTTGGCCCAGTCTGGGCCACGATATTTGATCACCTGGGGCCGCTGGCCGGGCCACTCGCGGAGGAGGACGTACACGTTCTCACCGTCCACCGCCAGGTCAACTCCCAGGCTGCTCGGTATCTCGGCCACGATCGTGGCCTGGCTACCAGCCACGCGCCACACCTGTCCACGGTTGGTGTCGAGGAAATAGGCCGCGTCCTGGTCGGCGGCGACGGCAGTGACATAAGTGCCGCCGGTGCCGGCTATGGTCTCCCAATTTACACGATGCCAGGTCTCGTTCGCAACGTCGTAGCGGATCACCTCGCCGGAGCGATCCACAACCAGCAGCGAACCATCCGGTGACAGTGCCAAATCAGTTAGCTCCTGGACTGGCAGGTCGGCTACGGTGTCGCCGGGCGCGGCTATCACCACCGGTGGCTCCGCCTTTCCCGCTGTTAAGCGCAGCAGACGGCCGCTGTCCACCATGTACAGCGTGTCTTTATCCACAGCCAGGCTCATGGGATGGGGGAACGTCCCGTCTGGATAGCGGTAGGTGGTCACGCTGCCCTCGTTGAGCCAGTGGGCCTGACCGGGCGCGTCGTCGGGGCGAGCGGTGACGATGTCCTCCACTGCCGCCAGCACTGCCTGCACGCCTTCCAGGTTGCGCTCGAATTCGGTGTCCTCGTGATCGGTCAACTCCACCTCGGCGACGGCGATGCCCAGGTCGGCCAGGTAGTCGTTGAAGCCGCCGGTGATGGGATAGCCCACCCAGCCTTCCTCTGGGAAGTCGTAGCCGGTGCCCGCCGCCAGCGTCGCTGCTAGTCGCAGCGATGAGGCGTTGTCCCGACAGCCGCCAGTGAACACCGCGCCCGCGCTGCTGTGGTAGAAGACCACGACGTGGGCATCGGCCAGGAAATCGCGCGCCGCTCGCGCCTCCGGTTCGGAGAAGGGGTACGCACCGCCTGCGCCAGGCTGTGGGCCGTCACTGGTGTAAGTCGTCGGACTCCAATCGTTGCCGACGCAGCCGTCCAGGTCGGTGTCAGCGTTGCGGTTGAGGTCCACCCCTCGGGCATTGAACCGCGTGTCGGCGGCTAGGCCATCGGGGTTCAGGGTGGGGATGATCCACAGGCTGACGTCGTCGGGCACTTCGTCAGGATGGGCCTTGAAGTGGGCCAGCAGCTCTTGCGCCAGCTCGTAGGTATTGGCCTCCCAGCCGCCGTGGATGTCGCCCACCAGCACCACTTTGTAGCGCCCCTGGCCGAAGCGATGCGCCTCGATGGAACGACCCTCTACTGACTGGCCGATGGTCAGGGACGTGGGAGTAGGTGTAGGGGTAGGAGTGGGTGTGGCTGTCGGGCTGGGAGTAGCCGTCGAGGGGGCGGTATGGGTGGGCGTAGGCGTCGTGGTAGCCGTGTGAGTTGGTGTGGGTGTCGCCGTCGGGGTCAGCGTTGGCGTCGCAGTACAAGTGGGCGTGACCGTGGGCGTCGGGGTGGAGGTGGCAGTCCGAGTCGGTGTGGAAGTAGCGGCGCGGGTGGGTGTCGGCGTCGGAGATGGTGTGGCCACAGCGCAGCCGGCGACGAGGGCCACTGTCAGGGCCAGGGCGATTACAGTGATCAGTGATCGGTGATCGGTGATCAGTTCAAGACGGTTACTCTTCCGGTGGGAGTCCCCAACTTGTTGAGGGCCTGCTCGTCTGCAAATCATCGGCGTCGTGGGGACACCCCGAACAAGTTCGGGACTCCGGTGCTCCGTATCTGGCGGGTCTGCAAAAGGATTATTCGTCTTCATGTCAACGATTGAAATACTTATAAGTGGCTTCGGAGATGCGGGCCATGAGGG
>CAZQDO010000245.1:0-8602 GCA_964592085.1 uncultured Anaerolineae bacterium
GCCAGGAGGGGCCTCCCCAGCACCTTCCACCGCAGCCCGTCCGGGGAAACAGCGCCAAAGACGCACGGTCTGCCATCTTCACAGCCCGTATGCACGAGCTTGTATCTCTCGTCTGAAGGTGCATCGGGATCCTTGAACACGGTTGCGCCGTGGGCGCCCCGTCCCAACGAAAGGTCCAATCCATAGACCAGGTTGTTGTCCGTCGAGCCCTTGAAACGGATGGCGCCGATCCTGGGCTTGACCCAGTTGACGCCATCGGTGGATTCGGCGTAGGCCAACATGGCGTCAAAGTCACTGATCTTGCCCTCTTCGCCCTGATAGTAGCACTCGTAGTACAGGCGGTATCGGCCCTCGTCCTCAAAGAGCGTGGAGTAGGCGTTGATCCAGGACTCCCAGGGGTGCTCAGGCCAAACCAACGGCTGGGGATCAATGCGCGGCGGGTGGACGGCAATCCGTACACCATAGGGCATCTCCCAACTGGTGGCCTTCTCGCCACCCCAGGCCACGCCGTAGCCCGGCTCGATCAGGTCCCAGTTGATGAATACCTGCTTTCTGTTTCCTAATTCGCCCATATCCTCAGCTCTAACGCGCGGCACGCTCTCCAGGAAAGTACACTCAGGGAGCCTACCAGTCGTGCGGGCCGACCGGAAGCATGTCGCCTCCACGTCTCAACACAATGATCTCAGCCTCTCTGCCACGAAGTTCCAAAGCTATTTCCAGGGCCTCCTGCGGCGTATCGGCGTGCAGGAGATTCAGTTTCTCTTTCTCCATCGGGGTGATTCCTGGCGAGACAACGATGCAGGTAGCCCATTGAGTTGCCCTGGCCTGGCCCAGGGCAGCAAGAGCCCCCACTTTGTCCTCACCATCGTCCATCCTACGTCTGACTTCGGCTTCAGGAAGCCCGGCGAGCTCAAGCCAGATGGGATGTGCTGGCGCTACGCCATCGGGACAAGGCGTAACCAGAACGATGACGCCGCCCTTCTTGACGACGAGACTTGCCGCTTCGACGGCCTTGCCTGCCTGCCAGAAATCTATGTCAGCCGGGTACGAATCAGCAATCACGATGTCTGCCGGGGAGGCGACCTGCACCGTGTAGATTTCTTTGGAGGCTTTCACTCCCTCCCTGTGCGCTCGAACAGGATGGCCCACGACCAGGTCTACCAGCTTTCCAGTTGCGTCTTGCACCGCGTTGATGATGATGTCCAGCCCCGCCTTGAGGCCCGCCTCGTCTATGGCCTGCCTCACCGGGTTCTCGGCCTTTCCACGAAAGCTAACATTGGACACAGTGTGCATTTGCAGCGTTGACTTTTGGCCACAGATACCGGGCAAGACGATTTTGCCGCCACCGGTAAAGCCGCACGCTCCATGGGGAACAATGTGTCCTAGACCTAACACGACATCTGCCTCTAGGACCAGCTTATTAGCCGAAATCTCCACACCCGAACCCGTCGCCCCGATGTAGGCCAGCGAGCTCTCATCTCTCCAATCATGGTTGGTGACCTGGTACTCCTCGCAGATTCCCTGGCCCAGCTTCTCACACATCTCATCGTAGGTCATAGGGCGATGCGTGCCAACGGCCATCAGAATCCGTACATCCCTCTTGCGAACACCCCCTCTGCGAAGCTCGGCCAGCAAATAGGGCATTATGAGAGAGGCCGGAGTTGGGCGCGTATTATCGTCGCACAGAATCAGAACCCTTTGACCCTCTCTGGCTATCTCAGAAACTCGACAAGTGCCAATGGGGCTGGCTAAACCCTGCTTGACAACCTCTTCCTCTGGCTGGGCCGAAGAGGTTTGGCGCGGTTGGTAAACCCCAATGAGGTTTTCATCAGGAACTTCGAGGGCCGGCATAGCGGGATAAGGGAAATCGAACCTCATGCGCTTTTCCGCTCTAAAATCACCTTTGGCTTCACTTGTGGATTGACTGCCGCGGGCGGCCATCGGCTGCTGAGAACGCTGACGACCGCTTCGCAGACTTCCCTCCGCAGGTCCTCTGTGCTTTCCACAGAAGATGCGGCATAGTGGGGCGTGATAATCACATTGTCAAGCTGCAAAAGGGGATCGTCTTTCGCAGGTGGCTCCGTTTCCAACACATCCAGACCTGCTCCAGCGATCCATCCTTCCTTCAAGGCTTGGTACAGGGCTTGCTCGCTAACCACTCCGCCTCGACTGGTATCAACGAGGAAAGCGGAGGGTTTCATCAGCTTGAATTCCTTCTGGCCTAACAGGTGTCGGGTTTCCTCGGTCAAAGGGGGGTGCAACGAGATCAAATCCGACTCTTTCAGCAATTCCTCCAAAGCCACCAACTTCACCCCATAACCTTCAGCGATTTCCTGGGGAACATAGGGATCATAAGCCATCAAATCAGGGCCAAAGGGCCTTAGCTTTTCTGCCACCCTCCTCGCGATCTTGCCAAAGCCGATTAGACCCAGGGTTTGACCACGCAATCGGTGAATCGGCCAAGGTAGGATGTTGCCCCAATTCCCCTCCTTGGCGATTCGATCCAGAACTACAATCTTGCGCACGCAAGCCAGGAGCAAGGCCACCGCGTGATCCGACACCTCCTCGACGCAATACGTGGGCGTATTGGCTACAATGATATGGCACTCAGTGGCCGCCTGGATATCAATGTTATTGACTCCGACCCCGTAGCGCACGATCAATTTGCAGGCAGATAAGGATTCGATGATCCTCCTGGTTATCGGGATGGCGCTGTTCAACAGCACATCGGCGTCCTGTCCCTGCTCAATGATCTGTTCTTCGCTCTTACACTGGGCGAGGATCAACTGGGCTCCGACTTTGGCCAACTCCTCTCGCTCGAAAGCGTAAGGATAGAGAAAGTCTGAATAATCAGCGAGGAATACCTTATATCGGAAGCTGTTTGGCATGAGCCTCCCCCATCCGATCTACTTCCATATCCTCGGGTCTAACGCATCGCGCAGGCCGTCGCCCACGAAATTGATACACAACACACAGATGGCGATCATCGCGCCGGGCGGTATCCAGAGCCAGGGCATGCTTTCCAGAATAGATAGCGTCTGCGCCTCGTAGAGCATTTCCCCCCAGCTCGATTGCGGGGGCGGCACGCCCAGCCCCAGGAAACTCAGGCTGGCCTCGGTGAGAATAGCGCTGGCCATCCCGAAGGTGGCGGCCACCGTGATGGGTCCCACGACATTGGGCAGCATGTGGCGCAAGACGATGCGCCTGGCGGGCACTCCCACGCAGTGCGCTGCGCTGACGTATTCCTGCTCGCGGATGGACAGGAACTGTCCACGCACCAACCGACAGATGCTCGGCCAGGCCAGCAGGCCGATGACGGCCATGATATTGTACAGGCTTGGCCCCACCAGTGCCACCACCGTGATGATGATAATCAGCAGTGGAAAGCACATAACGATATCGGTGAGGCGCATGACGATGGAGCCCACCATACCGCCATAGTAACCAGCGATAGAGCCCAACGCCGTGCCGATGAGGGTATAGATCACCACCGCCACCAGACTGACGGAGAGAGAGATCCGCGTAGCATACACCATGCGAGCCCACACGTCCCGTCCCAGTGCATCAGTCCCCAGGATATGTTTGGCGCTGGGAGGCGATTTGAGAGCGCTGTAGTCCTGATAGTACGGATCCTGGCCGGCCACCAGTGACGCGAACACAGCCACAAAGACCAGGGCGACGATCACCAGCCCACCTGCCACAGCCAACTTGTGGTGGCGGAAACGGCGCCAGACGCGCACCGCCATGCTCTCCTCTACTATTTCCAACTGGTCAGGAAACTCCTGCTCCCCTTTGTGATACGCCATGCAGGCCCCCTTCAATCGTAACGCACGCGTGGATCAACGACAGCATAACTGATGTCGGCCAGCAGGTTGGCACCCAATACCAGGATGCCGGAGATGAGGTTCAGGCCCATGAGCAGGGTATAGTCACGATTGGTCACTGCCCAGATAGCCAGGGTTCCCATCCCTTGCCAGTGAAAAATCTGTTCGACGATGACGGAGCCGCCGAAAAGTCCCGGCAACCTCAAGCCGACGACGGTGATGAGTGGAATGAGGGCATTGGGGAAAGCGTGCTTCAGGATGACCCAGATCTCTCGCTGCCCCTTGGCCCTGGCGGTGTTGACGTATTCCTGGCGCATGGTTTCCAGCATGGAAGATCGGGCATAGCGCACCAGCGGTGCTGCGCTTCCCACCCCCAGCACGGTCACTGGCATGATCATGTGCCGGATGTAGTCCCATAAGCTGGATGGCTGGCCAAGCGTGAACATCCCTGAGGTCGGAAGCCATTTCAGCTTCAAGGCCAACACATAGATCAGTCCCAGAGACAGGAAGAAACCGGGGATGCTCACGGCGGCGAAGGACAAAAACGTAGCCAGATAATCCATCCAGGAATATTGCTTGATGGCAGACAGAATGCCTATACTGATGCCGACCACCACGCTTACGGTGAGGGCGGTAAAGGTGAGGCGAAGAGTGGCCCAGAGACGGTGGCCAACCATATCGGCTACGGGTTTTTTGGTGATCATGGAGTAGCCCAGGTTGCCATGCAGGATCTCCTTCAGCCATAACAAGTACCGAATTGGCAACGGTTGGTCCAACCCCAGCTTGGCCCGCTCCTGAGCCATACGTTCTGCGCTGAAGTCGCCCAACGTGGGATCAATCATGCTGGAGACGGGATCCCCTGGTGCCACGTTAATGAAGACAAAGATCAGTATCGTAATGCCGAAAAGCACCAGGACGGAGATACCTAACCGCCTCAGGATGTATTTGCTCATGGGAGGTCTCCTCAGGATCTCCCGGAAAGTCCTTGAAAACGCTCTTAGCCCCCGTCCCCTGTTAGCGAAGCGGCGGCGTCACCAGCGAAGTCACCTCGTGAAAGTCGCCCCGGGGACGGGGCTCAGAGCACTTTCCGGGAAAGCTCTCCTCAGGTAAGGGGGGCAGGCGCTCGTCTGCCTGCCCCCCGTGGGGTTACACTGGCAAGTTCCCCGGAATCTACTTCCAGTACCACTCCTCGATGTTCCAGGTCAGGTATCCTGGGTCAGCCGACGGATTGAGACCACCCAGACCTTTGTTCACACCCCAGAAGCGGCTGGGGCTGAACAAGAACAGACTGGGCAGCTCGTCGTTCTGAATGGCGCTGGCTTCCCAGTAGATGTTCTGTCGCTCACTGATGTCGCTGACGGCCACGCCCTGCTGGAACAGCTCGTCCAGGCGCTCATCGCAGACGCCGATGACCAACCGGGCCCACCCGGCCTTGCACGTGTAGTAGAGCGAGCTCACACTGGGATCGGCACCGAAACGGCCTCCGGCGTTGCGAATCAAGTCGCCTTCGCCGTTAATGGCCGCCGTGATGAAGGCTGCGCTGGTGACCAGCTTGATGTCCACGCGGACGCCGACCTCGCCAAGCTGCTGCTGCAAGACCTCGCCCAGTTGGCGCGGCTCCTCGCCGGTGTTGGAGAGGTACACCAGGATGATGGGATCGCCTTCCCACAAGGCGGTGCCATTCTCAGCGAAGGTCACGCCAACCTCTTCCATCAACGACTTGGCCTTCTCCAGGTCGCGGTCATAGGTGTTGAGGTCAGGATTGACCATCCAGTCCGCGCCGAAAATGGAACTGTAGATGGGCTTGGCAACCCCTCCGCCGATGATGTCAATGATGGGATTGACGTCAATGGCGTAGGCCATGGCCTGGCGGAAGCGCTTGTCCTGGAGATAGGGCTTGGGCTCTTTGACGATGCTGTAGCCCATGCCGCCCTCGTCCTGGGGCTTGTTAAGCTGCTCGATCTGCTCCGCGGTGCGATAGTCAAAATGCAACACGTAGTAGCCAATGCCCTCCGCGGCCAGGATGTCAACGTGCTCTATGCCCTCGAAGCGCTCGACCTCGTCGGCGGGAATCTCGAAGATATCCACCTCGCCTGCCTCCAACTGGGCCAGACCAGTGGCAGTAGTGGCTAGCAGCTTGATGTAGATCTCGTCAATCAGCGGCTCTGCGCCCCAGTAGTCCGCCTTCTTCTTCAGGTGAATGTACTGTTCCGGCTCGTAGGCTACGAAGTCGTAGGGGCCAGAAGTGACGGTCGGCGCGTCCACGTAGGGGTGCTGCTCCAGCTCTTCGGGCGCGACACTGCCCATGATGTGCTCCGGCATGATGGGCAGATAGGTGTTGAACAGGAAGGCGGCGTTTGGTGCATTAAGCTCGAGCTGGATGGTATGGTCATCCACAACCTGAACGCCCTCGATGTCATCAACCTCGCCCTTCTGATACTCGCTGGCGCCCTTGATACCGCTCAAGGCGGCCACCCAACTCGATTGGGCGAAGGTGGGGTGGATGGCGATCTTGTAGCTGAAGGCCACGTCCTCGGCCGTCAGCGGCTCGCCATCGCTCCAGACCGCCTCCTCAGGGAGGTAGAAGGTGTAAACCGTGGCGTCCTCGTTGATGTCGAGGTCTTCGGCCAGAGCGAGGACGGGCTGCACCTGATCGTCGAACCAGGTCAAAGATGGGAGGATTAGCGGCCAGAGCTGGAAGGTGCTATACAGCCAAATGGGGTTGAGATGCGGCTCGGTCAATATGCCCCCGCCGATAGTCACCGGGCCGGCCTTCTTGACAGGTGGGGGAACAGGCGTTGGCGTCACGACCTTCTCGACCATCACTTCTTTCTCGACTTCGACGGTGACCGGGACCTCCTTCTCGACCACTTTCTCCTTCTCGACCACCACGGTCTCGACCACCGGCTTCTCGACGACCACTTCCTTCTCGACCACTACGGTCTCGACGACCTTCTTCTCGACAGGTACTTCCTTTACGATCACCTCAGGGGTAGGTGTGGCGCAGCCAGCGACGAAGCTGGCCAATACGACCACAACTACCAGTAATGTTGCTAACCTTTTCATTTTGATCTCCTCCTGCATTGTTAGTTATACGGATAGGTCGTGCGAACAAACGACAGTTGCTCTTGGTATAGACTGTGATTGCACCTCCTTTCTTCTGATAACCTCAGGTACTGCCGGTTTCAGGTGTATGGCCATACCCCAGCCCGGCGGACACCTGGGCGGCTGCCTCTTTCATTGCAGTCACGAATTTACCAATGTCGCCATCGTCGAAGTGGACGATGGAACCCGATATACTCATTGCGGCCACGACCTTTCCCTCGTGGCTATGAATGGGAACGGCCAGGCAGCAGAAGCCCAGGCCACCTTCCTGGATGTCCGTGGCATATCCCTGCTGGCGGACCAGAATCAGGTGTTCTTTGAAAACCCCTGGCTTGGTGATGGTATGGGGGGTCAGTGCAGGCATGCCGATGTTAGTCAGGATCTCGTCCACCTGATCTTCAGGAAGAGGTGCGACCAGGACCTTGCCCAACGCCGAGCAATGTACGTAGTGTCGGTAGCCAATAATCGGGGTGTAACGAAACACTGTGTCGGGTTCCGATACGGCCAGATAGACCACCTGGCCCTGGTCAAGAATGCCCAGGTTAATAGAGAGGTGAAATTGCTTGCTCAGCGAATCCATGATCGGTCGGGCCACACGTTCGACGGAGAGGTGAGAGAGGAAGACACAGCCCACCTCGAAAGCCTTAATGCCCACCTGGTATTTGTCTTTACCAGGACAGCGCTCGACGAAGCGGACCGATTCCAGGGCAGAAAGCAGACGAAATACGGTGGGCTTAGGGAGTCCGACGAGTTCGTAGATCTCGTTCAGGCTTAGCTCTGGTCGATTCTGGGAGAAGCAGGCCAGGATCTCCAGAGCGCGACTGACAGAGCGGGTGTGGTAAGTCTGCCCCCCGGACGATTCTTTCGCCAAGACACAGCTCCTTTCGTCATCCAGGTGATTCGTTCACATTCCCAGAAGTGTTTGCATGAAAGTTCTTCCGAAGAAGGCCGTCTGCAAGGGATTCCGTGGTTGGATTTCAAAAACGGCGATACCCTGGAAGTTGATTTCCTGAAGGGTTGTTGCGAAGAGATTCCAGTCCTTATCCGGAATTCCTCCGGTTCCTGGAATGTAATGATCTTTCCCGGTGCAAGGAAGTCCCGCTTCGGCTTCTGACAAAACATCTTGTATATGTAAATGAATGATCCGTTCTTTCAGGGCTGCCAGGAATTTGCTCATAGGATCTGATGTGAGATAAACGTGGCCCACATCGAGGCAGATGCCCAAGCCCTCCACGTTTTCAATGGCATTGAGGAGGAAAGGAAGTTGCCCATTCTCAAGAGCAAGTCTTACGCCGTGTTCGCTGGCGTATGCCACTGCTTTGCAGGCAAGTTGCACATCCAGGTCTGAATGGTCTCTTGAGAAAAAATCGCTTGGATGCAGGACCACCACCTCAGCACCCAAATCCGCAGCCGCGTCTATCTGCTTCTTGTGCAAATCAAAGGTGTTGGCTCCCGCAGTGTGAAGACTGACGGTCATACCTTGCAAGACGCGCTTCAGCCTTTTCCTTCCCACTTCACCGAACAAGACTTCCTCTCCCCTCCATGGTCCCCAGAGTTCAACGCCATAGCCTTGTTCTCGCAGGAGAGTAATAATACGCTCCAGATCCGGAACATCTGCGTAGTGAAGATAATTCCAAAGGCTTACTGAGTATCTTATTCGCATTCGGTTTACC
>CAZQDO010000246.1:0-8598 GCA_964592085.1 uncultured Anaerolineae bacterium
CCTCCACTGCCCGCCCACGGGAACCTCAAAGCTCTCCCATTCGTCAGTGCGTACATTATACATGACTCCGTCCGCCACCTCGCTCTCCCAACCGCCGCCGATGACGTGGATGATGTTGGCAGCCACGGCGACACCGCATCCCCCCCTCCCAACTGGCATAGGCGACTTCACTGTCCAGGGGTTTCCCGGCCCATCGTCCTGGCTGGGCACGTATTCCTCGTTGGCGGCCAGATCGTCCTGGCCATCATAGCCTCCCATCACATAGATCTTTCCGTCGGCTACGGCAGCGCCAGTAAACCCCCGCGCAGTGGGCATGGGGGTCTTGGCTGTCCAAACGTCTTGAGCTGGATCGTACTCGTAGACGGAGTCCAGATAAGCAGAGCCATCCCAACCGCCAAACAGGTACAGCTTGCCCTCCAGCGCGGCCAGGGCATAGGCGCTCAGAGCCACCGGCAACGGGGACTTGCTCTTCCAGGTCTCGCTTTCCGGGTTGTAAACTTCCACCACAGCGGTTGGATTTCCCAAAGAAGTACGCCCACCGGGCACGTAGATCTCGCCCCCGATGAGGGCGGCGGCTACATCGGCGACGGCAGCGGGCTTGTCGGCCAAGGACATCCAATCATCAGCCTCTGGATCGTACCTCTCGACAGCCCCAGTGACACCATCGGCAGACTCTCCTCCGATGGCGAAAACGTGGCCGTCATAGGCGATGGTGGCCAGTCCCTGTCGGGGGATGGGCAGGGGAGCGCGATCCCTCCAGCGCTGCACGGTGAGTGAGGCCACTTCAGGGGTGAGCGTCGCTTCGCTTCCTGCTGAATTGCGGGAGGGACGAATTACTATCTGAAAGATCACCGCAATCACCAGCAAGAGCACTGCTACTACCACCACGCCAAGCTGCCAGGTAAGCCGAGGTCCTGGTTGTCGCGCTTCTATTTCCTCAGGGAGTTCAACGCCCTCGATCCAGCCCTCTTTGATGGCGTAGAGGGTGGCCTCGGTCCGCGATTGTACATCCAGCTTGGTGAAGATATTTCGCAGGTGAACCTTTACCGTGTTGACGCTGATGAAGAGCTTCCGGGCGATCTGCTGGTTGCTGGCCCCGGTGGCAACCAATTGAAGGACTTCCAATTCGCGTTCGGTAAGGCTCTCAGGCTCGTTAGCCATTGTGATTCAATCCCCAAATCTACCGCTTGGGGACGC
Organism: uncultured Anaerolineae bacterium; assembly: GCA_964592085.1. Taxonomy (GTDB): domain Bacteria; phylum Chloroflexota; class Anaerolineae; order VGOG01; family VGOG01; genus CAZQDO01. The sequence continues at coordinate 1,198 of CAZQDO010000246.1, forward strand.
AGATGCACACAGATTGACGCAGATAACAACAAAAAAGAAATCTGTGTCCGTCTATGTTAATCTGTGTCCTACAGACCTTGAAAGCATCTCGGTTCCCGGACCCTACAACTCCTTTAGCAACCCCGTCATCTCGTTGAACTGCCTGATCAGGGCATCTATCTCTGGCGTCTGTCGGTGGACACTGGTCCAGTAGTCTGGCTGGTACCACTGGGCCTGGATCTCCTCGTAGGTCTTGCCCTGCTGCTCGACCCAGGTGTAGTACTTGAGGTTGTGGATGCGGCGCTGGTCCCAGTAGCCCAGTTCCTCCACGTAGTCCACCGTGCAGCCCAGCAGGTAGCGGTGATAGTCCGCTGCCGCGTCCAGCTCGGTGTACTCGCCGTGCTCCGCGTGCAACTCCCGCAGGCGGCTCTGGTACAGCTCCATGGAGTCGGTGAAGACCGTGAGGATGATGTCGTATTCGCCCAGCTCGTACCACCTGGCGAGCTTGATGCAGGAGAGCACGTTGGCGATGCTGGAGATGCCCAGCAGATCGAGTTGGCCCACCAGATCCTCCGATACCCCTTGCTTCACCAGATAGGTGCGGCCGGCTGGCTCGTTGAACAGCCGCGCCAGGCTCATGCAGGCTTCGTCGTCAATGGCCATGATCATATCGGTGTTCTTGAGGTTGTGGATCCAGGGGACGTGCTTATCGCCGATGCCCTCGATGCGATGTCCGCCGAAGCCGTTGAGCAGCAGCGTGGGGCACTGGAGGGCTTCGCTGGCCGCTACCTTGCTGGCGGGGAAGATCTCTTTCAGGTAGTCGCCGCAGCCGATGGTGCCTGCCGATCCAGTGGTCAGCGCTACACCGCGATAAGCGTCCCGCGGCCCCATCTCTCGCTGCAAGACCTCCTCCATTGCATGGCCCGTGACCTCGTAGTGCCAGAGGTGGTTGCCGAACTCGTCGAACTGGTTGAAAATGACGATGTCCTCGCGCGTCTCCCTTAGCTCCCAGCACTTGTCGAAGATCTCTTTGACGTTGCTCTCGCAGCCGGGCGTGGCGATGACCTCGCCGGCCAATTTGGACAGCCACTCGAATCGCTCGCGGCTCATCTCCTCGGGCAAAATGGCGATGGACTCGCAGGCCAGCAGCGTGGCGTTGTAGGCGCCACCTCGACAATAGTTGCCTGTCGAAGGCCAGACGGCCTTCTGGTAGGTCGGATCAAACTGGCCGGTGACCAGACGCGGCACCAGGCAGCCAAAGGTGGCTCCTACCTTGTGGGAGCCAGTGGGGAACCACTTGCCCACCAGGGCAATGATGCGGGCCTCCACGCCGGTCAGGGCCGGTGGAAGCTCCAGGTAATTGACGCCGCCGAAGCCGCCGTCCTGGGCCACCGGATCGTTCTTCCAGGTGATGCGGAACAGGTTGAGCGAATCCACGTCCCACAGCCCGACGTTTCGGAGTCGCTCCCTGACCCCGTCGGGGATGAGCACAGGGTCCTTCATCTGCGCGAAGGTGGGGATGATGATGTGGCGCTCCCGCGCGCGCTGAACGGTTCTTTCAAGTTGCTCCTGGTGAATGGTCAGGTCTATCATCTTTCATCCTTTCAGAATCGTACGAGCAGGAAACTAATGCGGCGAGGATCTCTTTCCAATGGTTGAAGATCAGGAAATGGCCCTCACCGGGAAGAAACGTGGCATGACAGTTCGGGAGGGCGCTGGCCATGTATCGAGCCGTAGCTATGGGAGTGCTTGCATCCTCTTCTCCGTGCCAGAGATGAATCTCCGTCGTGATGTCTTCTGGTCGAAAGCCCCAGGGGTGGGAGAATATCATCCCCTCCCACGCATAGCCGCGGACACCAACGCGGGTTGCTTCGGCCCAGTTCTCCATCAGCATGGCGGCTATCTCCGGTCGAGCAAGTAGTGCCCGATCGGGTTCAGAGGACTGGGCCTTGATCTGCTCGAGGTATCGCTCCGGATTGCGGCGCGGGTTGCTGACAAGCCAAAGAAGGGGCCTCAGCAGCCACGACGCACGCCTGGCCACCACGACGCCGGCGCGTCTTATCCGTGGCATCCCCTGGGTGGCGCCGGGCCAATCTGTGGGGCCCACGCCACTGACAACGGCCGCCGCTGTCAAACGGTCGGGAATCTTGAAAGCGCAAGCCGCCACGTAGGGCCCTCCCCCCGAAATGCCCGCCACTGCAAAACGATCGAGTTCCAGGGCATCGGCCAATTCCGCCACATCATCGGGCCAGTCCAGCAGTGTACGGCCTGGTTGGAAGTCAGAAAGCCCAAAGCCTGGGCGGTCAATGGTGATGATGCGGGCGCCGAGGGAGGTGGCAATTGACTCATCGGGGTGATGAAACAGCCGCGAACTGGGCGTGCCTTGAAAAAAGACCACAGGCTTTCCCGCAGAGTCGCCATATTCGGCATGCCCCAGCGACCGTCCATCACGCAGGTGGATTTGTTTGTTAGTTCTGGAGCGGTGATCTCCTCCAGTCCGAGAAAACCGCTCTACCCACAACGCTGAAGACATCTGGAAAAACAGTCCGTTAAATCCTCTCAGTCCGTTGTTCCATTCACTCGTGCATATTCAAACTGACTATTGTACAGCTCAGCGTAGAAACCATCACGCGCCAACAACTCCTCCTGGGTGCCCTGTTCCACGATGTCGCCGTCCCGCATCACCAGGATCAAATCGGCGTTGCGGATGGTGGACAGGCGATGGGCGATGATGAAACTGGTGCGGCCCTCCATCAGGTTGTACATGGCCTCCTGGATGAGCACCTCGGTGCGGGTATCCACTGAGCTGGTGGCTTCGTCCAGAATGAGCACTTTGGGGTCGGCCAGGACAGCGCGAGCGATGGTCAAAAGCTGCATCTGGCCCTGCGACACGTTGGTGACTTCCTCGTTGAGCACCATGTCGTAGCCATCCGGCAGGGTGCGGACGAAGTGGTCAACGTGGGCAGCCTTGGCGGCGGCGATGACCTCCGCATCGGTGGCGTCGGGGCGGCCATAGCGAATGTTCTCCATGATGGTGCCGTTGAAAAGCCAGGTATCTTGCAAGACCATGCCGAACATCTGGCGCAGATCGTGACGGTTGAAGTCCTTGACGTCGTGGCCGTCCACCAGGATCGCGCCATTGTCCACATCGTAGAACCGCATCAGCAGTTTGACCATGGTGGTCTTGCCGGCCCCGGTCGGGCCGACGAGGGCGATCTTCTGGCCGGGCCTGACAGCCGCAAAGAAATTATGGATGACGACTTTGTCCGGATCGTAGCCGAAGCGAACGTCCTGGAACTCCACGCGGCCCTCCACAGTCGGCAGCTCGACGGGGTATGCGGTTTCGGCGACCTCCTCAGCCTCGCCCAGGAACTCGAACACGCGCTCGGCGGCGGCAGCGGTTTGCTGGAGGACATTCGAGATGTTGGCGAGCCGGGTGATCGGATGCGTAAACGAGCGGACGTATTGGATAAAGGCCTGGATGTCGCCGACGGTGATGGCGTTTCGGATGGCCAGCCAGCCACCCAGGATACACACCACCACGTAGCCCAGGTTGCCGATGAACATCATGATGGGCATCATCATGCCGGACAAGAACTGTGCCCTCCACGCCGCGTCGTAGAGGGTGTCGTTGTACACGTCAAACTGCTCGACGCTCTTTTCCTCGCCATTGAAGGCCTTCATCACGATGTGGCCGCCGTACATTTCCTCCACGTGACCGTTGACGTGGCCCAGGTAATCCTGCTGCTGCTTGAAGTACTTCTGAGAGCGGCCGATGATCAGCCCTACCACGACGAACGACAGCGGGACGATCAGCAGGGCCGCCAGGGTCATCATCCAGTTGATGGAGAACATCATGATGACCACGCCGATCACGGTGACGACCGAAGTGATGATCTGTGTGAGGCTTTGGCTGAGGGTCTGGCTGACGGTGTCCACGTCGTTGGTGACGCGGGAGAGCACTTCGCCCTGGCTGGTGCCGTCGAAATATCTGAGCGGCAGGCGGTTGATCTTCTGGGAGATGTCCCGGCGGAAGCGGTAGGTGATGTCCATGGACACACCGGACATGATCCAACCCTGGATGTAGCTGAACGCCGCCGACAGGAGGTACAGGCCCCCCGTGGTCAGGAGGATACGACCGATGTAGTCGAAATCAATGGAACCGGTGCCGGCGATCTGGCTCATCACGCCTTCAAACAGCCTGGTGGTGGCCCTGCCCAGGACTTTGGGGCCGACGATGGAAAACACAGTGGAGGCGATGGCGAAGATCATGACGATGACGACGGATACCCTGTACGCGCCCAGGTATTGGATCAGCTTGATCATGGTGCCCTTGAAATCGTGGGCTTTTTCACCTCGCATCATCATCCCCATCGGCCCGTGCCGTCCCATGGGCCCGCGCCCGCGCATCGGGCCACGTCCTGAGGTCCCCCCTGAGCTTGTCGAAGGGCCTGTCGAAGGGCCACGGCGAGACGAGGTATCTCTATTCCGCATACTCATATCAGTTCCTCCTTGCTGAGCTGCGACGAGGCAATCTCCCTATAAGTTTCGCAATCTCTCATCAGTTCGTGGTGCGTGCCCTTGCCGACGATCCTGCCTTGGTCCAGCACGATGATCTGCTCGGCGTTTTTGATGGAAGAAACGCGCTGAGTCACCATCAACACGGTGCCGGCGGCGGTCCTCTCCCTCAGCGCCCGGCGCAAGGCCGCCTCGGTCTTGAAGTCCACAGCAGAAAAGCTGTCGTCGAAGATGTAGATGGACGGTTTCTTGACCAGGGCGCGGGCAATGGCCAACCGCTGCTTCTGGCCGCCGGACACGTTCGCTCCGCCCTGTGCGATCTCGGCTGCGAATCCCTCCGGCTCGGCGAAAATGAACTCGCTGGCCTGGGCGATGTCGGCTGCTTCTTTCAGGGTGTCGTCGCTGGCGTTTTCGTCGGCGTACCGCAGGTTGCTTTCGATGGTGCCGGAGAACAGCGTGCCCTTTTGTGGGACGTAGCCAATCTTGTCCCGCAGGTCGTGCTGCGTGACCTGGCGGATGTCCGTGCCATCCACCAGGATCGCGCCCTCGGTCACGTCGTAGAAACGCGGGATCAGGCTGACGATGGTGGATTTGCCCGAACCGGTGGAGCCGATGAAGGCCGTGGTCTGGCCGGGCCGGGCGAAGAAGCTGACGTCGTGCAGCACATCCTCCTCCGCGCCAGGATAGCGGAATGACACGTTGCGGAACTCGATGGTGGCCGCGAACGGCTCGGCGAACCACTTCGGGTTTGGCGGGTCCTCGATCACAGGCTCGGCCTCCAGCACGTCGGCGATCCGGCCGGCGGACACGGAAGCGCGTGGCAGGAAGATGAACATCATGGTCAACATGAGGAAGGCAAAAACGATCTGCATGGCGTACTGCAAAAACGCCATCATGTCGCCGACCTGCATGTTGGCCTCCGCGACCTGGTGCGCGCCGGTCCAGATGATCAGCAGGGACAGGCCGTTCATGAGCAGCATCATCGCCGGCATCATGACCACCATGACGCGGTTGACGAACAGCATGGTGCCGGTCAGGTCCCTGTTGGCCTTGTCGAAGCGGTCTTGTTCAAACTCCTGCCTGTTGAAGGCGCGGATGACCATCATCCCGGACAGGTTCTCGCGCATCACCAGATTGAGCCGGTCAATCAGGCCCTGGATGCTCTTGAATTTGGGCACGGAAATCAAATACACGATCAGGACCAGGCCAAGCAGCACAGCCACCGCCACCGCGATGATCCACCACATGGTCGGGTTCTTGCTCATGGCCCGGATCACGCCGCCGATGCCGATGATGGGGGCGTAGGCGACCATGCGGATCATCATGATGACCACCATCTGGATCTGCGTGACATCGTTGGTGGAGCGGGTAATCAGCGAGGCCGTAGAAAAGCGGTCGAATTCGGTGCTGGAGAAGCTCTCCACCTTGGTGAAAATGTGCCGGCGCAGGTTGCGCGCCAATCCTGCCGCAGTCCTGGCCGACAGGAAGCTAACTACTATGGTACAGGCCCCAGACAGCAGGGACAGGAGCAGCATCAGGGCGCCGGTACGGATAATGTAATTGGTTTGCAGCCGGCCGGTATCCATGCCCAACGCGGCGTACTCGGCCTTGACCAACCCCACCGCCGTTTGGGTGATCAGGCTATCGCCCATGGCGTCAAATCGGCTGTTGATGGCGGTAGTCACCTGCGAGAGCTGGGCAGCGGGAAGCCTGCCCAACAGGGCGAAGAGGTCCGTCCCCGCAGGGATCCTGGACAGGTCAAAGCCCGCCCCCCCTTCATCCCCCCCAACTGTGGGGGGGAGCATCGCCGCCGCCTGGGACGGGTCATCCATCACCTGCTGAATGAAGGAAACGACCAACAGCGCTCTGCCCATCACCGGGTTCAGCCTGGCCTCCAGCTCCTTCTCTTTTGCCCCGTCAACGTCGTTTAACACATAGATCGGCTCACTGGCCAGGGCGGGGTAATCCTGGACGTAGCTGTCGTAGTCCGGTGAGCTTGCATCCACCAGGGCATAATCGCCCAGCACCGCCGCCTTGTCCTCCGCGCTCATAAAGAGCACCAGCCTGTCCATCTCGCTTTGGCGGATCGCTCTGGGCACCGCGTTTTCCACGCCGCCCTGCTGGATGCCGTTGTTGACGATTTTGGACATGTAGTCCGGCAGCGCCAGGTCAGCATTCGCCTGGATAAACAGCAGGACGATGGCGAGCAGTATCAGGAGGATAAAGGGTTTCAAGTATTTGGCCAATCGTATCATAGTCGTGTTTGCTCCTCAGGAACGAGATGTTTGCGCTTTCTTCAGCCCTTACTATACCACAAACCTGTGTAGAAATCATGAAGAGGTGTGGGAGATGTAGCGAAGTTTGCCATCATTGATGGGGCAAGGGAACGCCTCGGCCGAGGTCACGAGGAACTCCTGGGGTCGTCCGTTGCCCGATGGGTGAATAGCAAGCCATATTGTACACAGGAGGGGAATATTGTCAATTTGGGGGTTGGCTGCCGCACGGCAAGCTTTGCAAAGGGGCAAAGGTGGGGGCGATAAGTAAGAAGGCATCTGCGTCAACCGCACGGTGGTTTTTGGTTGTTGCCAAACGGGGCGAAATGTGGTACACTATGCTTGGCAGCCAAATCAAGTTCGAGATAGCTAGGAAACCTAGAGCAGGAGCAGCTAACAGTCATGGAAAACTGCTCGGTCGTAGATTTGTTCTGCGGGGCTGGGGCGTTGACCCACGATTTCGTCCTAGCAGCCTGTCGGAGAGGAAATCGAGTTTGCCCCTCCATCGATCAGATACAAGTTGAGGGCATCGGCGGGGTCGGGCCTGAGGAGATGAGGCAGGCCGCAGCCAGCGAAAAGGTCATCAAGCTGATAGCCCGTGCGGAGTGGGAAGACGGCGGCTATCGCCTGA
>CAZQDO010000247.1:0-245 GCA_964592085.1 uncultured Anaerolineae bacterium
TCCGAGCACTGAGACACCAGCTTTGCGAATTGATGAGGTAGAGACAGGACCCAAGCTTAGCCCTGAAGCAGAACGGGCTTTCTTTGAGGCTGTATCCAAATATGAAGCAATTCTTACCGAGGCCCAGAAGGTTTCGCTTGTCATACTGGTGTTGGGTCCTGGAGAGAGTGGGGGGAAACTGTACAACAAAAGGCGGCAGATACGAGATAGACTGCGACTAGAGGGTCATGCTGCCATGTTCTGTG
>CAZQDO010000247.1:255-8562 GCA_964592085.1 uncultured Anaerolineae bacterium
GATCGAGTTGGTTCCCCATACCGGTGATCAAGCTTTACGAGGTATCGAGTTTGCCCAAGCAAGTAGCGCCCACTGTATCATCTCCATTTACAGTTCTCCAGGGTCTATTGCCGAGATTCATGACTTGGCCCTACTTCCAGAGATAGAGAGGAAACTACTCATCTTTGTTGATGAGCGGTATAAGGATGGTTATGGATTCAAGGGGTTGCTCAGAGACCTTGGCGAATTGAATATTGTCCGGACTTATAGGGACCAAGATATCGACGAGTGTACTTTGGTGAACATGGCGATCGCCCACGTGGAGGCCAGACGGCGAATCGTTTGGCAGCAGATGCAATACCGCAAGGCCCTAGATCGGCCACAGGAGGATAACCAATGATAGATGTTATTCAGGACGAATACAATGGAGAGGAAGCTGGACAGGTACTTGATGCCCTCTACCAAACGTACTTTCAACGAACTCCCGACCCATCTGGTCAGGCCTCCTATCTACCTGTTCTAATGGAGTACGGCTTCCGTGGACTGATATTTGTAGCTTACCAGATTCTCCATTCCCCTGAAATGAGCAATCGAGTGCGAGAAGACTTGAACCGGATATACTTGGAGTATCTGGGACGAAATCTGGACTCCGTTGGGCGGCAAGTCTATGATGTGCCTATTCGATTCTTCCGTCAGCGAGGGCGGGCAAGGGTCATTGAAAGCATCAAGAAGTCTCCAGAGTACCGAGGACGCCAAGAGCATCTGTCACAGTTTGAGAGGGAAATACAGCGCCTTAAAAGAGCAATTGAAGCAGAGCCGGAAAATCCTAAAATCTATGTTGAACTGGCCGAGATTTCCGAAAGGGTACAGCGGTACTATGAAGCGATTGGGGCTTACAGTAAAGCAATTGAGCTCCAGGAAGCGCCAGAAGCAGGACTATATTTTAAGAGAGGGCTTGTGCATCAGCGACTGGCAGACTGGGAGGATGCAGTCCACGACTTTACTGTGGCAATCGAGAATGACTTGGAAAATCAGGCACAGGTATATTTCAGGCGCGGTTTGGCTTACGAACAGATGGGATCGTTGGACGAGGCGATCACCGACTACGGGTATGTTGCATCACTGGGTGTGGAAAATGCTGCCGAAGCGTGGCACCGTACTGGACTGATCCAGCAACAGCGGGAGCAACTCCACGATGCGATCAAAAGCTTCTCTAAAGCTGTTGAACTCAATCCGCCACAGACACTGCTCGCCGATGTCTATCTCGCAAGAGCACGTACCTGCATTCGGGCCAACCAGTATGAGCAGGCAGCGGCAGATTTCTCTCGTTTTGTCGCCCGTAGTAAGGACCGGAAGCGCCTGATCCAGGGAGCCGGACCAACCGTGTATCTTGTTAAAGGAGGCGAGAAGAGGGCCATTCCTGATCCGGCAACTTTAAACTATGTGGCGCTGGGACATGAGCTACAACTGCTGGAGCGAGTTTCAACGGTCGAATTGAACGCTTATCCAGAAGGCGAGCCAATCACGAGCATCTGGGAATACTCCTTGATCAGGGGGCCAGACCATGCGATCTATTGGATTGAGGATGGCAAACGGAGATGGATACCCAATCCTGACACATTCACCAACCTTGGCCTAGACCCAACTAGAGTTGAAGATAAGCCCAAAGAGGAGCTTTCACGCTACCCTGTAGGCCAACCTGTACCAAGTGTGTTAGGCAAGTTGAGATTAGTGCGATCCACTGCAGACGGAAACTATTACCTGATTGAGAAGGGGAGACGGCGGCTCGTTCCGAATCTAGCTACTCTCGCCGTACTGGGGTATGACTCAGATGAAGTGGAGGAGTTAGCCCTGGTGGAGATTGACAAGTATCCAGCTGGCGTGCAAATCCCTGACCTGGCAGGAAGGGCTGGCCCAGAGAGAAGGAAATCCCAACGAACTCTCCAGAGGACCACTCGAAGCAAGCCATCCAGACCGTATGGAAACGAGAGGTGAATTATGGCTGAAACAACTTTTCGGGTCAGAGACCACTTTCCTATCCTCTTCGAAGATGACGAGGCAAAGGCGATTCTGGTGGACATTACTTCGTTTGCTCAGATGGAACTCATCATGGACAACCTTCTGAACCGTGAGGAAGAGCCCGAAGATGCTATCCTGGCTGCTTCCGCCGTTCTGCAACGGCTGGTAGCCCAAGCTCGCCAGGAACTGCCCTCACCCTATTGGGAGCAGGAACTTGATGAGCTATAGTATCGTCCTCACCCCATGTTTCAAGCACAGCGTCAGAAAAGCGAGGCGAAGCTGCGCCACTTCACCGACACGCCCTTCTACCAGGTACTGCTGCCGGAGACGCAGAACATCTCCCAGAATTGACTTTTTCCCTCACTTATACTATCCTTTAGACCACTTCCAAATTACCACCAAAGGAGATGAACCATGAGCACAAAAGATATCGAGAAGATGAAACAAGCCCACAAAGTGCTGGCCGAGTTCAACTACGAGCTGGGCGAAGTGGAGAGGGGGTATACCGACCGAACGCTCTACGTCAACCTCTCCGACAACTCCATCGCCAGCAAGCCGGTGTCGCAGCAGATGAAGGACGTCTTCACCGGCGGCAAGGGCTTTGGGCTTTGGCTACTCTGGAATGGGGTCACGGGCGACACCAAATGGAACGACCCGGAGAACGAGATCGTCATCTCGTCCGGGCCCATCGGCGGGACCACTCAGTACCCTGGCTCTGGCAAATCCCTGGTGGTGAGTATTTCCCCCACGACCCACTCGGTGATGGACAGCAACGTCGGTGGCCACTTCGGCCCGCTGCTCAAGTTCGCGGGCTGGGATGCCCTCGAAGTTCAGGGCAAGGCCGAAAAAGATGTGGTCGTCTTCATTGACGGGAACGAAGGGAAAGTGACCATCGAGGAAGCACCGGGAGAAGCCGTGGACACCCACCTCGTCGGCGAACAGATGGCGGAGATGTTCGCCAACACCGAGCGGGAGAAGCGCGACATCTCGACCGTCTCGGCGGGAAGCGGCGCCGATCACGCCCTTATCGGCTGCCTCAACTTCAGTTGGTACGACGTGCGCCGCAAGAGCATGCGCTTCAAGCAGGCCGGTCGGGGCGGCATCGGCACGGTTCTCAGGGACAAGAAGATCAAGGCCCTGGTGGTCAAGTACAGCGGCGGGAAATCGGTCGCCAACAACCCCGCGGACAGAAAGCGCATCACCAACGTGGGCACCAGGATCAACCAGGAGATCCGCGATTACGATGCGGTGCAGAATAGAATGCGCAACACAGGCACGGCTTACCTGGTCACGATCATGAACGACTACGATTTGTTGCCAGTGCACAACTTCAAGTTCGGCGCGCACCCGGAGACCGAAAGGCTGTCGAGGGAGGTGTGGGAGAGTAAGTTCACCCAGGGCCTACCGGACGGCTGCTGGCTTGGCTGCACCATGAGCTGCTCCCACGCGGTGGATGGATACACGGTCAAGACGGGGCCATACAAAGGCCAGGTGGTGATCGTTGACGGCCCGGAGTACGAGACCATCGCCGGCTGCGGCTCCAGTTGCGGCATCTTCGACCCCGACGCGCTCCTGGAAATCAATTTCTACTGCGACACCTACGGGCTGGACACCATCTCCTTCGGTACTTCGACCGCCTTCATTATGGAGTGTTACGAAGCGGGCATCCTCAACCAGGAGATCACCGGCGGGCTGGAGCTGAACTTCGGCAACGCCGACGCTGCCATCAAATTGCTGCACCTTATAGGGCGGGGCGAGGGGTTCGGCGCCATCGCCGGGCAGGGCATCCGCCGCATGAAACAGATCTTTGCTGATGAATACGGCGCAGACCCCCAATTCCTGCAGGACATCGGCATGGAGGCCAAGGGGTTGGAGTACTCGGAGTATGTGACCAAGGAATCGCTGGCTCAGCAGGGCGGCTACGGGCTGGCCTGCAAAGGCCCGCAGCACGACGAAGCCTGGCTGATCTTCATGGACATGGTCAACAACCAGTTGCCCACCTTCGAGGACAAGGCCGAGGCGCTGCACTACTTCCCCATGTGGCGCACCTGGTTCGGGCTGTGCGGGCTGTGCAAGCTGCCCTGGAACGACATCTCACCCCCAGACAACGCCGAGACCGACGAGCCATCCAAGATACCAGAGCACGTGCAGAACTACGTGGAGCTCTTCTCCGGCGTGACGGGGCGGGAAGTGACCAAAGAAGACCTCATCACCATGTCCGAGCAGGTGTACAACTTCCAGCGCGTCTTCAACCTGAAGCTGGGATTCGGCACCCGCGAGCACGACGCTATCCCCTATCGCTCCATGGGGCCGGTGACGGTCGAGGAGTACGAATCCCGCGCCGAGCGATACGACAGGCAACTCAGGGAGTTGGTGGGATACGATCCGGAGGGCAAGACCACCGAGGAGAAGATGGCCGCTCTGCGAGCATACCGCGAGGAACGGTACGAGTTGCTGAAGGATGCCGTCTACAAGCGCCGTGGCTGGACGCCCAACGGCATCCCCACGCTGGAGACCCTCAAGCGGCTGCACATTGACTTCCCCGATGTGGTGGAACTGGTCAAGCGAAACATTGGCTAGAACGAGATGATTCGGGTTAATGACAAATTCGACATCGAGTGGCAAGAGGGAATGACGGTGAACTCCATCCTGGAGATCCTCAAGTTCACCTTCCCGATGATCATCGTCTCGGTAAACGGCAAGGTTGTTCCCAGGAGCGAGTACGGCACGGCCAAGATTGAAGACAACGACGAGGTAAAGGTCATTCACCTCGTCGCTGGCGGATGACACGAGTAACGAGGCAACGAGAAATGAGTGATGAGGAACGAGAAACAAGTCAAGTAACGAAGGAAACGCCCCTCCCGTTACCTGTTACTCGTTACCTCATTACTTATTACTTTATATCAAGGAGGATATAGAATCAACATGGTCAACAAATCGCAACTACCTGGCCCCAGGGCCAAGGCATGGGTCGAGAAGGATGCAGCCGCTGTCTCTCCTTCCTATACCCGTTCTTACCCCTTTGTTATGGACCACGGTCAGGGATCGGAGGTCTGGGACGTGGACGGCAACCGCTTTATTGATTTCAATGCCGGCATCGCCGTCACCGCCACAGGCCACGCCCATCCCACTGTGGTCAAGGCCATCCAGGAGCAGGCCGAGAAGTTCATTCACATGTCCGGGACGGACTTCTACTACCCCGTCCAGATCGAGCTGGCGGAGAAGCTCAATGCCCTGGTCCCGATAGATGAGGAGACCCAGGTCTTCTTCACTAACTCGGGTACCGAGTCGGTAGAGGCCGCTTTCAAACTGGCCCGCTACCGCATGGGATGTTTCCGCATGTTGGCCTTCATCGGTGCCTTCCACGGCCGCAGCATGGGTTCATTATCCCTGACCGGATCGAAGTACGTGCAGCGCAAGGGCTTCGCGCCTTTGGTGCCAGGGGTGACGCATATACCTTACGCCTATTGCTACCGCTGCCCCTTCAACCTGGAGTATCCATCCTGCGACATCTACTGCGTGGATTACATTGAGAAAACCATCTTTCGCTACCTGATCCCTGCTGAGGAAGTCGCAGCCATCTTTGTCGAGCCTATCCAGGGCGAGGGAGGCTATGTGGTGCCACCCCCAGAGTGGCATGGTCGGCTCAAAGCATTGATGGAGAAGTACGACATTCTCTACGTCGTTGATGAGGTGCAGACGGGTTTCGGGCGCACGGGCAAGATGTTCGCCATGGAGCACTGGGGCGTGGAGCCCGACATCGTCTGCATGGCCAAGGGGATTGCCTCTGGCATGCCCATCGGGGCAATGGTGGCCAGGAAATCGCTGATGACCTGGGAGACCGGGGCTCACGCCAGCACCTTCGGCGGAAACCCCGTCTGCTGCGCAGCGGCCCTGGCGACCATCAAGCTGATAGAGGGCAGCTTCATGGAGAACGCGGCCCGCGTGGGCCAGTGGATGATGGATCGCCTGAAGGGAATAAAGGATGCGCATCCGAGCATGGGCGACGTAAGGGGCAAGGGGCTGATGATCGGCATCGAGCTGGTGAAGGACAAGGGAACCAAGGAGCCGGCGCCGGCGCTGCGCGACGAGGTCATCCAGCGCGCCTTTGAGAAGGGCCTGCTCATCCTGGGCTGTGGGGCCAACACCGCTCGCTTCATGCCCGCCCTCAATATATCCCAGGACATCGCAGAGGAGGGCCTGGCCATTTTCGAGGAAACCTTAACCGAGGTCGAGAAGGAGGCTGGGCTGTAGCGAGTCAACGAGCAGCGAGTCAAAATCCCGGACCTACACGAGGCCATCAACGTTCACCCGTTGGTGGCCTCGTTTTTCTTCCACCCCCCTCAAGCCTGCAAAGACGGCCCGATGAACAGGGAGAAAGAAAGCTTGATTTACGCAAGAAAGGTTAGGAAATGTAATCAAACTACTAGATATAGCGAATAACAGCCTGAAACTTCCGACTATCATTTTATAGTCAAGTAAATATCGAGATATAACATGAAACTCCCTGAATACAACAAACGGTAATTGATGCTCGTGGCGCAGGCCTGGATAGCAGACCAGGAGTCGTGGGAGGCACCCCTCAAATACTCCCTTTTTCCTCTGCTGCTGTGGGGCATTGGCCCAGCACTTCCTTCTCTCAGCAGGAAAAAGCGGGGTCTAGGGGAGAGGCATCAACCTCCTCAGACTCCACTGCACAAGCCCATGACACGGGCGCGAATTGCAGTTATGGGCAACTTGTGTTAGAATAGTGCCAGGCACTTCTGACAGAAAGACACAAACGTTTGCGAAGTGCCTGGATGCTGAGTGGAGTAGCTATGATAGACTACCAATTGCGCCAGCGCGAATACCTTCTGGAAATCAGCCGGGCCATGACCTCGCGGCTGGATCTGCCCACGGTGCTGCGCTTGATCCTGGAGAACGCCGCGGAGATGCTGCGGGGCCAGGCGGGCCTCATTGCCTTGCGCCAGGAAGATGACAGCCTCCAGGTGCAAGCCAGTTATGGCCTGCCTCCGGACCTCTTGCACCTTTTCACGCCCCTGCTGACCGACATCCCCACCCACGCTGAGCGCGAGTATCTCATCCCTTCGACAGACTCAGGACAACGCCGCTGGACGATCCCCAACCTGCAGATGAAGCTGAGCCTGGTGATACCGGCCATCGGCCTGGGTCTGCGTCAGGTGGTGGCCTTGCCCCTGATCATGGAGAGCAACCTCATCGGGGTGATCTACATCTTCCGCTCCCAAGGTGGAGCCTTCTCCGCTAACGACCGCCAGGTGTTGGCCAGCTTCGCCGACCAGGCGGCCATCGCCGTCCACAACGCCCGCCTCTACCAGCAGTTGACTCACGAGAAACGCCGCCTGGGCGCCATCATCCAGAACAGTGCCGATGGGGTGATGATCCTGGACACCCAGCGCCGCATCCGAGTCTTTAATCGTGCCCTGGAGGAGATGACGGGCTGGTCTGCCTCGGAAGCCCTGGGACAGCCCTGCTCCCGTGTGCTGGCCCTGAAGGACCGCCAGGGGAAGGACATCTGCGAGACCACCTGCCCCCTGCCGCAACCCCAGGCCCAGGCAGAGGAGCACCTCTACGTGGAAGGCGACATCAAACGCCCCGACAGCTCAGTGCTCACAGTGGGCATCACCTACTCACCTCTCTACGACAAAGAAGGCCACCTGGTGAGCGTCATCGCCAACGCGCGGGACATCACCCGCTTCCGCGAGGCCGAGGAGATGAAGTCCACCTTCGTCTCGGTCATCTCCCACGAGCTGAAAAGCCCCGTCTCCATCATCAAGGGCTACGCCGACACCCTGCGTCGCGAAGATGCGCAGTGGGACACGGGCACGCTGAGACAGGGTTTGGCCGTCATCGCCGAGGAGAGCGACCGTTTGAACAGGCTGATTGATAACCTGCTGGACGCCTCGCGCCTTCAAGCCAGCGCCTTCAAGCTAGAGCTCAGCTACGTGCAGGTGGACAAGCTGGCGGAAAAGGTGATGGGGGAATTCCGAACCCAGTCGAGCCAGCACATGTTCACCCTGGACTTCCCTCCCGATTTTCCCGCTGTGCAGGGTGACATTGAACGGTTGCGACAAGTGCTGACCAACCTGCTCTCCAACGCCATCAAATACTCACCCCGTGGGGGACTGATCCGGGTGGGCGGCTGGGCCGACGACGATTGGGTCTACGTCTACGTGGCCGACGAGGGTATCGGCATCCCCCAGTCGGAACAGGAGCGCATTTTCCAGCGCTTCTATCGGGCGGAGAGTCCCCTCACCCGTCGCACCGAGGGAGCGGGGCTGGGCCTCTACC
>CAZQDO010000248.1:0-8551 GCA_964592085.1 uncultured Anaerolineae bacterium
TATCTTTTGACAGAACGATGACTGTTCGGTGACATTATCTTTTGACTTGACACACAGGCCATAAAAAAAGGTGCAACGCATCCTGAAGTGCGTTGCACCTTAAAGCGCATTGTGCTATAATCTAGTAGCTTAGACGCCGCTCCGTGCCGGACAGCAGGCGGACGATATTGCGTCGAAGGGCCAGGGTAACAATGGCGCCCGCTAGCAGACCATAGAGGGCGTGGCGCAGGGGACGGTGAGCGAAGAGGGCCAGAGCGAGGAAGATGGTGGGGGCCAGGATAGCCACTGCCAAAGAGGCAACGGAGGCATAGCGGGAGATGACCACCACCAGGAGCGCGGCTACGATGAGAGCCAGGGCCACGGGTACGGACAGCGCCGAGATCACGCCCAGATTGGTGGCAGTGCCCGCACCGCCCCGAAAGCCCAGGAAAACAGACCAGTTGTGGCCTACAACCGCAGCCACTCCTACCAGGACTTCGCCAACTGAGTTGCCCAGGACAGCTCTGGCGATCAGGACGGCACCCATGCCCTTTAGAAAATCGCCTACGGTGGTGAGGATGGCTGGCCCAAGCCCGGCAGCACGCCAGACGTTGGTGCCTCCCGAGCGGCCGCTACCGTGTTGGCGCACATCCGTGCCCTTCACGAGCTTCACTACCAGGTAGCCGATGGGAATGGATCCCATCAAATAGCCGAGGGCTATCATAATGACGTAACGAAGAATGTCCACGGAATCTCCTCCTGATTCAAACCGATCTATTCTTTACAACACCGAAACTGTAGTGAAGTTGCGCATGATTACCCCAACATATCAAGGAGGTTGGAATGTCAAAAAAGAACGAGACCGGCGTAGTCTACTATGCCAGTGGGAGGGCCACCAGGTGGGACTACAAGTACAGCCTGATGGCCAAGCTGGAGGAGTTGATCAGGCGGGTGGACTTCTCTCAGCGTATCGAGTCCGATGAATACGTGGCGGTGAAAACCCATTTTGGCTCCGAGGGAGCCCATCGCATCGTGCGCCCGATTTTTATGCGCAAGATCGTTGAGGGGATCAAAGCCGTGGGCGGTAAGCCCTTCGTCACCGATAGCACCCGCATCAAGGGCTGGGACTACCTGGAGGTTGCCAACCAGCACGGCATCAATCCCATGTCCATGGGGGCTCCGGTGATTCTGGCCGACGGCATCTTTGGCTACGACAACGTGGCGGTCAAAGCGGGTCCCATTCTGGGCGAGATCAGCGTCAGCTCGGCCATCCACGATGCGCCGGCCATGGTGGTGGTCACCCACTGCAAGGGACATATCATGTCTGGTTACGCCGGAGCGATCAAAAACGTCGCCATGGGTGGAGTCAGCGGGCGGCATCGCAGCGGCGACTGGAAGCAAGCGCGAGGGCATCTGCACGCGCCGGGTGAGATGGACATGGTTCGCGATCTGGAGCTGTGTACCCTGTGCTTGCAGTGCTACCACGTGTGTCCCACCGAGGCTGTTCTGTTCGACGGTGCAGACATCTCGTTTGACGAGGAGCGATGCTGGCGCTGCGGACGCTGTGCCCGCGTCTGTCCTGAGGGCGCTATCTACAAGGGCCGCGAGCTGACGGAGTTCCAGCAGGGTCTGGCCGAGGCTGCTCAGGCGGTGCTGAGCACCTTCGCGCCGGGCAAGGTGCTCTACTTCAACTTCTTGCTGGAGGTGCAGCCGGAATGTGACTGCATGCCCATCGCCGACACCCCACTGGTGCAGGATTTGGGCATCCTGGCTTCCACCGACATCGTGGCCATCGAACAGGCCAGCTATGACCTGATCAATCAGGCCATCCCGTTGCCTGATTCGCTGGCGGCAGACAAAAGGTTGCGCCAGGGTGATCGCATCCTGGCCGACGCCCTGGGCATTGACGCTCAGGAGCAGATTGACGCTGCGGCGGAATTGGGGTTGGGCAGCAAGGCTTATGAGTTGGTAGAAGTGGAGAGCAAGGGGTAGGACAGTCAACAGACCTCCGAGGTCTTTTGTGAACCTCGGAGGTCTTCTTCCACCAAGAGGAGGGGGGCATGCGGGTGTTGATTGTCGGAGCAGGTGCTATCGGTTCGCTGGTTGGGCATAGACTGGCTCTGGCGGGTCACAAGGTTACGCTTGTGGGCCGTCAGCCTTTTGTGGCCGCAGTGCAGGCGCAGGGCTTGGGCCTTGAGGACGGTGGCGGAGTCACGTGGACGACGAACGTGCGCGCGGTGATGAGTACCTTGGATGTAGCCGATGAATCCTTCGATCTGGTCCTCCTTACCGTGAAAGCCTACGATGCAGCCAAGACCGCAGCCCAGGTCAAACCTTTGGCCCGGCGCGGCGTTCCCATCCTCGTCCTGCAGAACGGCGTGGGAGGCGAGGAGGCGGTGGCGGAGGTGCTGAGTGGGGCGACGATTCTCTCCGCGGTGATCACCCTGTCGGTGGAGGTGTTGGAGCCGGGGTTGGTGCGCCTGGCCACTATGCGGGGCGGCATCGGCCTGGCGCCGACTGCCCCTGGTCTGTCGGTCGCTGAGTTGGGTGGGGTCTTTCGGGAGGCTGGGTTCAGGACCGCCGTGTATCTGGATTACCAGGCGATGAAATGGTCCAAGCTGCTCCTGAACATCCTCGCCAACGCTGCCCCAGCTATTTTGGGCATGTTCCCCGATGAGGTCTTTGCCGATAGCCGCCTGTTTGCCCTGGAACAGGCGGCCTTCCGCGAGGCGGTGATGGTGATGCGAGGACTGGGCCTACGGCCAGTGTCCCTGCCCGGCTACCCTGTGCCCCTCTTCGCCTGGGCCTTATGCTCACTGCCCACCTGGCTCTTGCGCCCCATTCTCCGAAAAGTCATCGTCCCTGGTAGGGGCGGCAAGATGCCTTCTTTGCACATAGACCTGTCCCGAGGCAAGGGCAAATCGGAAGTGGAGTACCTGAACGGGGCGGTGGTCCGGTACGCTCAGGAGCTGGGGCTGGATACGCCCGCCAATCGGGCGCTGCACGCGGTGCTGATGGGCATCGTGAGAGGGGAGATTCCCTGGGAGGAGTATCGAGGCCAGCCGGAGCGTCTGTTGAAAGAGTGGCTCGTGACATAACTGGCGTGTCGGAGGCGATGGGAACTTGCAGACCAGATGAAGCTGTGGTATACTTCGGTTGGTCACAGACTTTCACTTTTCACACTCAAGGTTAATGAAAGATTGTGCCCATTGACAACATAATACAATAAGGCAGGTCTCGGTCGCGCCTACCAAGGAGCGGGAGCAAAACCAGGTAGGAGGTGATGTTGTTGGAGCAATTGAAGAATGACGAGCGAGATTGCTCCTCGCTGTTTCCGCCAGTCAAACGGCTGGTATTCATCCAGACATCCTGCTACGAACTAGAGGACGACCGGCTGGAGCCACCCTTGGGATTGCTCTATCTGGCCACATGGCTTAACAACCATAGTTATGAAGCGCGGATTGTCGACCTCTCCTCGACCCCGCCAGAACATTGGGCAGACATCATCCCCCTAGCAGATACCTATGGTTTCTCTACATATACTACCACGTACTACCGAACCCTGAATGTTCTACAGATAGTTAAGAGAATCAATCCAAGAGCTTGGACAGTGGCCGGTGGGCCGCACGCCTCAGCGTTGCCGGAAGCTGTGGCACGTGACTTTGATTTTGTCGTAGTGGGTGAGGGAGAGGCGGCCTTGCTCCACTTGTTACAAGCTTTGGCCAATGGGGAGTCTCCGCCTCGCATCTTGAGCGAACTGCCAATAGCGGACCTGGACACTCTGCCGTTCCCCGATTATTCATTGGTGGACGCACATTCGTATCACCGTGTGGTAGATGGTCGTCCGAGTCTCAGTATCTTGTCGTCGCGAGGATGTCCCTATCGCTGTGTTTTCTGCAACAGCATTGTTATGGGCGGACATCACCGTGTGCGCTTTCGGTCGGCGGCCGATGTGGTGGAGGAGATTCGTCAGCTCAAGGCCAACTGGGGTATCACTTCGTTCCGCTTTCAGGATGATATTTTCACCCTCAACCTACCTCGGCTCCGCGAGATGACGGCCATGTTGCGCAATGAGGGAATCACTTATCGTTGCTTCGGGCGAGTGGGCCGGTGCAGCCGGGAGGTGACCGACTTGCTCTATGAAGGCGGTTGCCGCCATATAGCCTTCGGTGTGGAATCAGGATCACAGGCCATCCTAGAGCGAATGCAAAAAGGCCAGACCATAAACGACATTCGACAAGGTATTGCTAATGCCAAAGCATCAGGTCTGATGGTGCGAGTCTATTTGATGGTGGGATTCCCAGGTGAGACGTGGGAGACGGTGCAGGAAACAGTGGATCTGATGCTGGAATGTGCACCGGATGAGTTTGTCGTCTATCCGTTGATCCCATATCCCGGCACGCCGCTCTACCAGCGGCCAGAGGCGTTTGACATCACGGCTATCAACCCTGATTTCTCCCAGTATTTCCAGGTGCGGCGGGGGCGAGGGACAGGATATGTGTTCCGAACCCGCGATCTGGATGAGGGCATAATCGCCGAAATGCGTGCCTATATCATCGAACGTTTGGAACCGGCGATGATTTGGGCGGGCGAATCAAAAGGATACAAATAGGAACATGGGGGAGGGAAGCGATATGAGTGAGTTATTGACCGCACCAAGTTACGGCTTTCCCAGCGAAGCTGCGGAGCGTTTCCCATCGTGTGTCCAGTTGACGCTTTGCCATTACATCTGTGATAGCGGCTGCGTGTCATGCCCCATAGGACGATTGAATCGAGGCGATCCGGAGGCCCGCGCTCAATGGGAGGCAGATGGAGCAAAGCGACTGTTTATGCCGTGGGAGGTGTTCGAGAAGACGGCGCGAGAGACGGGCCAGTATCCTGAATCGTTCTTGCGGTTCCACGCGCGGGGTGAGCCCACCCTACACCCCCGTTTCGTAGATATGATTGCCTATGCCAAAGCGGTGGGTGTAACTACTGTGCAAGCTTTCACCGATGGCATCTCAATGGACGAGGCATCAGCCCGTCGCACTTTGGAGGCTGGATTGGATGTAATCGAGTTCAGTGTCCATGGCCATACCCAGACCTACGAAGCTCTAATGGGTAACGACCAATTCGAGCGAGTAGTGGAGAACATATTGCGCTTTGTGCGACTGCGCGACGAACTGGGCAGACTGACTAAAGTCGTTGTTTCGGCAGTGGATCAGCCGGGATTCCAGCCGGACAAAGAAGCCCATCGTCAATTCTGGACCGGACGTGTGGATGAGGTGATCTTGCGTCCCTATCACAGTTGGGGCGGGCGTATCCCCTGCGGAGAGGTCGTTGAACCGGCACGGCGTCATCCCTGTCCTCAGCTCTGGACGCGGTTGACTGTGGGGCCAACTGGCAAGGTTCTGTTCTGTTTCAATTCGTGGGACGAGGACGAATCCGAGGTGGCAGCCGATTTGACGGATCCCGAGGTGACCATCGCCGGGGTGTGGCAGTCAGAGCGATATGCCCAGGTGCGAGCCGCTCATCTGGCTGGTAGCTACACGCTGCGTTGTTGTGCTCAATGTACCGACTGGGTAGGAAGTTCGTGGGGCGGAAATTCTTACGAGGCATTACTTCGCAAGCTAAAAGGGCGGTCTCCCGGTTGAGGGTTGCTGATCGGGGAGGAACAAATGATTGAACCGTACTTTACGCCGGTTCCTAAATCAGTAGGAGTAGAGATCACTAACCGGTGCAACCTCTACTGTAGACATTGTTTCAACCGTTCGGGCAAGGATTCAATACAGGAACTCCCGTTGGCTGATTTGCTAAATCTGTTTGATCAGGTGCGGAAGATGGAGGTGATGGGCATCCGCATCAGTGGGGGCGAACCTACACTGCATCCTGACTTTCCAGCCATTGTTACCGGAGCCAATCGGCGCGGGTTGCGAGTATCAGTCAACACCCATGGACAGTATCCATCTCGCATCCGAAGGCAAATCGCCGATCTGGAGATTGACCTATTCATCATTAGTCTGGATGGATTGCGAAAGGCCAATGACTTCATCCGAGGCAGTGGTGTTTTCGACGAGGCGGTGGACACAGCAGCCTGGTTGCATGACTTAGGCCGGTCGGTGACGTTGGGAGTGCACCTGTGCCGTTCCAACGCAAAAGATGTAGAGGGGTTAATGGCTCTGGCTGCTGAGCTGGGCGTTGATATCAAGTTTGCCCCCCTACGTCCTATCGGACGGGCGCAGGAGTATCTGCGCGGCGAGATGTTAACCCCTTTTGATTTCTACAGGGCAGTACAAACGATCACCCGTCTCCGGACGAATTATCCCGGCATCCACATTTCAACCGATTTCGACATCATGCGGCCTGCCGAATCCCAAGGTCCTCCACCCCCGGTACGAGCCAGTTGCCCGGCCGGCCGGTCCATGCTGAACGTGAATTACGACGGTCTCGTGTACCCCTGTGCCTTTTTTGTCACACCGCAGCGTGAGTTCGCTACTGGTCACCTGCGCGAGACCCCCTTGTTGACCCTGTGGCAGGAATCGTCGGTCTTCCTGCCATTCCGTACCCTGGAGAAAGATGCCCGATGCCAAAGCTGTTTTGCCTATGGGCAAACTTGTGTGGGGGGATGCGTGGCCATGTCATATTTCACTACTGGTCGCCTGGATGCCCACGACCCAACCTGTTTCATTGAGCATGTCTCTCCATCTGACCTGAGAGTTTCCTGTAATGATTGTGGTTGAGTTACCTAAGCGCATTGCTGCTTTGGGCAGTTGGGAACGGGCGTGTTTTGAACGGCTCTTTGCTACAAGTGTTGCAGTTGGTAGCTCCAGCTCAGGTGCAGTTGTTCGTAAGGATCAGTCGGAAGCCTCGCGTGCCACATCCATCTTTCGCATCAGTAACCGTTGGACTTACGAAGGGGCAGCCTTCGACCCGCGTCGTCAGCGTCGCACTGCGCCTGTCAACGACACTTTCATCCACCTGTTGCGACGTTGTCAGACCCCAGGGGAGGCTTGTCCCCTGTATCCCCAAGAGGCTGGTGGGACTCTACCGGTGCCAGTCCCCGATGACCACTGCTTGCTTTTGGAGCCACGGGCAAAGTTTGACGGTTACCACACCGTGATTATATTTAGTGAGCACAACCCACTGATCTATACCGAAGCGGCCATTGTTGGTTCGCGCCGTTGATCGCGGTTGGCCCTTGCTTGGCGTGGTAGACATGGCGAGCATGGAATTGTACGCGGAGAGTATCGTGGCTAGCGACCCTTTTATCCTGGCTGATGCGTTGCGGCGGCAGGCGAGGGAGAGTTTATGATTCACTACAAGCTGCGTCAAGAAAAACAAGGTGGCTATCTGTTGGATCGTCGTCGAAGGATAGCCCTTCCGTTGCCACAGCCTGCCTTTAACCTATTGATGGACCTGCATACAGCCGGCAGATTGCCACCGGGCTGGCCGCAAGCTGGCATAGCCCAACACTTTGGCGCAGATGTCAAACAAGGTTGGCATTGGTGGCAGACTTTGCAGAGGATGGAGTTGACGACAAAGGCGGGACTGCGATCGTTGCAGGTGGTTTCGCTGGTCGAAGACCCAGCAACTGTTCCCGACGACTGCCTAGCCGCGCCGGCTCGTGTCTATTTTGAGTTGACCCGACGCTGTAACCTGGCTTGTCGAACCTGTTTCAACGACAGTCACTACCCTTTGGCTGATGAACTGACTACACCTGAAATCCTTGCCGCTCTGGAACAACTCGACCAGTTGGGCACCTTTGAGGTCCGTTTTACCGGCGGAGAGCCGGCTGAGCATCCCGATTTCCGGGAGATTATCGCTTTCGCCAGAGCGTGTGGTTTCTATATCAGCCTGGGAACCAACGGTGTGTACAGCGACGAGAAGCGATCGTGGATTTACGAATCCGGAGTGGACTGGTTCATCGTGAGCCTGGATGGCACGGAGGAAGTCAACGACCGGATTCGTGGTCGAGGCACATACCGCCAGGTGGTGCGGACACTGCGCGAATTGAGCCATCGGCCCCACCAGCGCGTCCGCTTGAACATGGTTGTTGCCCGGCACAACATCCATACGGTCGAAGCCCTAGCTCGTCTGGCCGACGAAAACGGCGTAGAAAGCCTGAACATGATCCCCTTGCGGCCTTATGGCCGGGCGGTGAAGACGATGGCTGACGATATGTTCAACCAGCACGATTTCTATGCTTTCATCAGGCGCATCCAGGACCTGCGCCAACGCTATCGTGTTCGGTTCAGCACTACCCTGGACCTGCTGAATCCAGAGGTCACCACCAGCCACGACCCCATTGTGCAGAAGAAGCATACCTGTGCCGCCGGGGTTGAGGCGACTGTTATCGGAGCGACCGGTGATGTTTACGGTTGCTCCTACAGCCCGGCCTCGTTTCCCGATAGCCCTGACGTGGAGGGGCGGCGCTTATTCGTGGCCGGCAACCTACGGCAAGAGTCAATCCGCAGAATTTGGCGGGATTCCACACGCTGGGCTGTATTCCGCTACCTGGATATATACAAGAACCCGCGTTGCCAAGCCTGTCCCCACTATGGGGTGCGTTGTATAGGGTCGTGTCCGATTATGG
>CAZQDO010000249.1:0-8533 GCA_964592085.1 uncultured Anaerolineae bacterium
GAGTGGCCCCATTCTTTTCTCTCTGCCAGGAGGTAGCAGATACATCCTGGCTGGCGAACCGGTAGAGTGGGTGCGCTGGCTGTTACGGGACGCTACGGCGCAAGTAGAAGAGCGCCTGTCAGGAGAGTTCCAGTTCATTCTGCGCCGTAGCGATGAACTCTTCCGAGTGCGGGGCCAGCAAGGTCCCTTTGTGCTGGTGCTGGAGGTTCAATTGCGCATAGACTCGCGCATGCCGCGGCGTATGCGGGCCTACGCGGCGCTGGCCGAAGAGAAGTATGACCTGCCGGTCTACCCAGTAGTGTTCTACTTGCTGCCACCAGCAGCGGGAGTGACATTGCCGGGTTTCTACCACAGCCAGTTCATGGGGTTGACGGCGCACCAGGACTTTCGGGTGGTGCCGGTGTGGGAGATGGAAGCACGGCAAGTGCTGGAAGAAGGGATTGTGGCTTTGGCACCCTTTGTGCCGTTGATGAAGGGGGCAGATAGTGGGACGATTCGGGATGGAGTGAGGCTGCTGCGGGAGCGGGAGGTGGGGGAAGAAGCGGAGGTAGCGCTGGCGCTATTCGCCAGTTTCGTGATGGGAGCGGAGCAGATTCGACAGATTGTGAGGTGGGATATGGCCGTTTTACGTGAATCACCCTGGTACAATCAGATTCTTGAAGAAGGGCTTCAGCAGGGGCGTCAGCAGGGGCGTCAGCAAGGGCTTCAGCAGGGGCGTCAACAAGAGCTTCAGGAGAACATCCTCCAGGTCTTGCGGGCTCGCTTTGGGCTATCTCGGCAGAGAGAAAAGCCCCTGACAGACCAACTGAAGACGATTGACGACCTGGACGCCCTGAGAGACCTGTTCAACCACGCCTTGCTGGACGTTACCCTGACTGACTTCAGTACCCAACTGGAGCGGGCGGCGGACGGCCGGTAGCCTTTTGTCAACGAATACCGAACGAATAAACGAATGGGCCCCGTCGTCCACCGCCCACTCGTACTGAGCTTGTCGAAGTATTCGCTGATTCGTTGCCCCATTCGTTGACAACATGCCGCCCATCCCAGCGGGCATTGGGCGTAGACAACCCGCAAACCCTGGCAATCCATCAAAATCCGCCTCAACAGGCCGCAATGCAGCGATTCTGATTTGCGCCATTCACAATCAGGTATAATAGTGACTGCTGTGGAAAAAGAATCGGCCGAGACGCAGTTAGGACGCTACCACTCACAGGACTAATCCCGAAAAGGAGCCAGTGGTGAGATCCCACATCCCAGCCCTGTGCCCTGAAAAGTGACGGTTACGCACGCCTGACCAATGACTGCACGCGACGCCAGCCTCAGGTGCTCCATGTCATGGAGCGCCTGAGGCTGGCGTTTTCCTTTGCCCCGCCGCCGATGGGCGGGGGATTGCTTCGCTCCCTACCGTCGCTCGCAATGACACGGCAGCAACACTCAAGAGGGAGACCACCGTCTGCGAAGATCTGCGCGTAAGCGAAGCGGCATCTGCGTCCTATTCCGGATTGCCTCTTCAACCTATGGCCGAAACGAAGACCAACGTCCTTCGCTGTTTGAGGCTTACTGCCTCAAGCTTCACGGGTAGCTTTTCAGGATCACGGGCAGATAGGCCCGGTGGCCGACGAAGAGGTTGACGCTGGCCGATCCGATTTGGCTGTCACTGTCAGCGGCCCTCAGGGTGAGGGTGTGCCAACCGGGGGAAAGGGTGAACCCTGGCACGATCAACGTCGCGCCACGGCCCAGAAGACCGTCTCGGTCCGACCACCAGGACAGCGCGGCGTCTGAGAGCGGGCCGTCCTCTGGATCGTAGGCCGAGCCACCCAGGTACAGGGCATGCTCTGGTGGCAGTAGATCGCCCTCGCCCGGCGCGGCAATGAGCACGTCCGGTGCCTTGGTCGGGATGGAGAGAGGAGGCGAGTCAGCCGATGTGGTGTGGAAGCCGTCGCTAGCCAGCACGCGGATCAGCACCTCCTCACCGCCCGGCAGCGACGTGGTGTCGAGCCGGTAGCTGGTCTCTGTCAGATCGGTGGCGACGGGCGCCCAGGCCCCGCCGCCATCGTTGCTGTAGAAGACGCCGAACGTTAGATCGTCGCCATCAGCATCACTGGCGGTCCAAATCACAGTCTGGATGCCATCCCAGGTCTCGCCGCCGCTAGGTGACTCAAGGAAGAGCTCCGGAGCGCTTGGGCTGGCGGCCCTTTCGGCCAACAGCGTCTCGTCGTGGAGGAGGGCCACCCGGGTGGTCTCCGCAGGATAGGGCAGGGCGTAGGCGAAGGGAGCGACGCCCACCGACTCAGCCGATTCCACAGGCGTGAAGGACAGATCGAAGCAGTAGGCGGCCAGGGGGTCGTCGGACAGGTGATAGAAGGCCAGGCAGTATTCACCGCCTGTCGGCGTGTCCAGTGCGGCGTCCGATTCCAGGACGACGAGGGGTTCAAGTTCGCCGGTATTGTCTTCGCCCACCAACCCGCTGACGAGAGCGTAGGACTGCGGCTCAGAGACGGTATTACTGGCCGTGGTAGACGAAGCCAACTCGTTGAAGAGCTTCTTCCAATGATAAGGCGATATCCACTTGGTATAGCAGTAGCTCATGATATCTACGTCGTTGGCGTAGCCGGTTGTACCGGAGGCTACATAGAATCCCACCTCCTGAACTTGCGCATTGGCATAGGGCCAACTGGAGTCAATGCCCGCGGGCGCGTCGGGTTGTCCCTTGGCAGGGCAGGGCGCGTGGTAGAGCTTCAGATTGTGGCCCACCTCGTGGGGCAGGATATCGCTGTAGCCCTCTATGCCTATGGCGGCCCGTCCCTTGCCCGAGTGGACAGGGGGCGGCGCGTCGGCCGTGCCACCCCACCCGCCGGTGCCTTCGCCAGACTTCGCCGGCAGCCAGCCAAAGAACTGGTCCGGCATCTGTTTCCCCGACAGCTTCCAGTATTCCCAATCCTTGGTGAGTTTCGCCAGGAGTTTGCTGCCATAGTCGTCCCGCACATCAATATCCGAGTAGTAGAGCCAGCCCGCCCCGAATTTGTAATAGTTGAAGGTGTCGAGCGGATAGATGGCTTCTGCGAGTTCATAGGCCGACTTTGAGGCGGTCCAGGTTGCGTTGGGTTTGGAACCCCCCGCGAACTTCTTATAGGAAAACCAGGGGCCAGGTGGCTTGGGGTGGTAGTCTATCATCACATAGCCGATGCTCAGCGGCTTGCGCGCCTTGAACTCGATGTCCAATGTGCCTGTAGCCGGGTAGCGATTGTTGTTGTAATTGCCCTCGAACCGGGACTGGTCTTTGTTGATCTCGGCCCAGAAGCTCACCGTGTCGGCAATGGGCACAGTCAGATAGAAATTGGCTGTGGCCGGGAAATACGTCTCCTTCCGCCGAGCGGACCTGGATCCACAATACACTGTGAAGTAGGTGCCTACGCCCTGGGTACTTAAGCCCTGGGCATAGTTCAAGTCTACGCGAATCTTGCCCTGGCTGGTGAGGTACGGGCACGACAGGTTTACGGTGGCGTAGACTCGCACCACGGCCAGCTTGCCCGCCACCAAAGGCAGACCGTTGTCCTTGGTGCAGACCTGCCCTGTGTCTCCCTCCGTCTGGTCGAAGCACTGAATGGCCTGAGTAACCTCGATGCCATCAATGTAGAAGTCTATGAGCTGGGCCTCGCTGGGGGGAGCATGGGGCGAGCTCTCCTCAACCGGATTCACCTCCACAGTACCGTCCAGATCGAAGATGCTGCGCACCACCCAGTCGTTGTCGGGGAAGGGATAGGGCGGCCAAGTGGCGTAGCGAACGTCACCCCTGGCACGCCCATCGAGCTGGCTCCTCTCAAACTGATTCCAAAGCTCGTCTGTGACGTGGCCGCCGCTACCCGACTCGGCACTCACCACCTCGCAGTCTGGGTCCACTACAGCGAGGTTGTAGAAGGCGTACTCACCGCCGGCATCCGTAGCGCCCCTGTAGCGCAGCTCGTAGGCGCCATCACTGTCTGTGGGTACACTAGCCAGCCGCTCGCCTAGCTCAGTGGCCTCTTGAGAGCCGTACAATCCCACTTGCACCGGTATCGGGCGCGGGTAGGGCGAATCGGCAGTGAAATCCACCCGTCCCGTGAACAGCAGCAAGCCGGAGACGGAGAACTCGGACGTATTGTAGAACCAGTCGGTGGCGGTGGCGGCCACCTTGGCGCCGGTGATGCTGCCGCTCCACGACCAGTTGCCGCTGCTGTCGGCGACGGCAGTGGGCGGCGAATGGACGTACTGCCCCTCGTCGGCGGGATCGGAGAAGATCTCCACCGTGCAGCCGGCACAGGCGGTGCCGCTGACGCTGCCGCTCGTCACGCTGGTGATGACCGGCGGCGTCAGCTCGGTGTTGCCGCCGCTCACCAGCTCGATGCCCTTGCCCCCATTGGCGGTGATGGCGTTGACCGTGATCCAGTTGTGAACCGTGGTCGCACCCTCGACACGCACGCCGTCGCTGCCGTTGTGAGCGATGGTGTTGAAGCCAATGGCATTGTCAATCCCACCAACCACGTGCACGCCGTAGGCGCTGTTGCCCAGGTTCTTGATCCCACTGGAATCGCTGCCGTGCAAAACTCCGTTTTGCCTAGCACTTGCGCAGCAAGTGCCGATGTAGTTGCCGTGGACAGCGTTGAGGCCGCTATTCACAATGGCCACGCCGCTCCAGCCATTACCGCCGATCCAGTTGGGCTGCAAGTAGTCAGCACCCACGTTGTTGTCCATTGCGCCGCCGTAGATGCCCACGCCGTGATGACCATTGCCCAGCGCCGAACCCCCGCCCAGGGCGATGCCGATCAGGTTGGCTCCCACCTCGTTCGACCAGGTGTTGCTCCCCTCGATCATGACCCCACTGTGGGCGTTGCCGGCGATGACGTTGCCGTCTTCCCCAAACCCGCCGCCGATGCTATTGTATCGGGCACCGCCGTAGATGTGGACGCCGTGCCCACTGTTGGCCCGGGCCCCGCTACCGGACTCATTGGTGCCGATGTAGTTGCCGATCACCTCGTTGTCATTCGTCCCCGTGCCCGTGATGGCCACACCGTCCCCGCTGTTGCCGGAGATCAGGTTGCGGCCCAACGACCCGCCTACGGTGTTATCATGGGCGCCGGCTTCGATCCGCACTCCATCACCAGCGTTGTCCACGATCTGGTTGCAGGCCACCACGTTGTTGTTTCCGGTGATGAGCACGCCGTTGGCCGGCCAGTTGCTCAGTATCAAGCCCAGGAGCTTGGTGTGGGACCCATTGACCACGAAGCCGTTCATGCAGGATGGCATCAGCGTGCCGTCCATGACCACCATGATCGGGTCCACGCACGCGCCGATAGTGATCCCGTCGGCCGTCAGGTCTGGGAGGGCAGTCTCGGGCTGGATGGTCCACTTGCCGTCCGCGAAGCCGGGATCATCCTCGGGAATATCGAAGATGATGATAGTGGGACCTTCGCCCTCGTTGGCGGCGTTGATGGCTTCGCGCAGCGTGCAGTCCCCGATCTCAAGCCAGTCGCAACTGCCGTCGTCGTGATCCGCCGTGGTGTTCACCACTCGCGGTTGGGGCTCCACCTCTTCCACGTAGAAGATGTTGTCCTCGTAGACACCGCGTTCCAGGCCAGTGAACAGGATGGAGCCGTCGTCCTGCACCTCGCCGCCGCTGGCCGACTCTGCCTCCACCACGCGGTAGCGCGAATCGCTCATCACGAGCTTATACTCAGGTTGTGGTGCTGCCGACTCGTTATCGGCCAGGCTGAACTGGCCCTCCTGATCGGTGATAGTCTGGCCCATCTTCGACCAGTCTTGGCCGATCTTGGCCCACAGCGAGACCTTGATGTCAGGGAAGCATAGAATGATCGGCTGCCAGGGAGAACACGTCTTGCCGGTGAACGCCACGGTGATAAGGGCCTGCCTCGGCGAGGAGAACCCGGAGGTGTCGCCGCTCTTGGTGAGGGTCGCCGTCACCCAGGCGGAAGCTGGTACTGATCCCGTCCACTGCCAACTGCCGTCCGACTGGGTGGTCACCTTGCCGAGAGGGGTCTTGCCCTCGGCTGGCTGGGCGGTGGTATGGGATGGATTGCTGAAGATCTCCACGATACAGCCGCTGCACGCTGGGTTGGTCGTTCCCTTGACCTGGCTCGTGGTGGCTGACTTCACCACCGGTGGAGCCAGCCGTGTGTTTCTGATCCCCTCGTCTTTGTTATCATAGATGCTGTTCCAGGTCACCACGTTCCGCTTCGCTCCGTACGGGGAATAGCCCTTTGCGCCATAGATGTACACCCCATCAAGGGTGTTATTGGCGATCACGTTGTCCGGCCCGATGGTGTTGTCAATGGCGCGACAGTAGAGATAGACGCCGTACCCATTTGACGTTGTGCCAGAGCCTACGGCACCGATTTCGTTATCCGACACGGTGTTGTGGTGAGCATCAATCGTGATGTAGACGCCAGAAAAACAGCCATGAATCTTGTTCTGCCAGACCAGGTTGTTGGAGGCCCCACTTCCGACGTAAACGCCATAAGTTGTGGAAGATGCGCCTTGGATCTCATTGCAGCGGACCAGATTGCTTTGGGCGGTGCTTTTTGCCATGGCTACCGCGTACTGGACAGCGCTGACGACCTTGAGATTCATCAGCACGCCCTGCTTGCCATAGAAGATGAACCCATTTCCCGTGCTCTTGACGAAACCGACCTGGATCTTCTTGGTTCCGCAGGAGCCCGCGGCAGAGGACATGCTCCTCTCTCCCTCCACGCCACTGCCATCAATCGTCGTCCCGGCGTCTTCGATGGCCGGCAGGTCACTCTCAGGCTCAATGACCCACATGCCTGTGTCAGGGTTGTAGCCGGGGTCCTCAATGGGGATGTCGAACAGAATGGTGTCCGGACCCGCGTGCTCGTTGGCGATGCGCATCGCCTCGCGCAGGGTGCAGTCGCCGATCTCCAGCGGCTGACATTCGCCGTCGTCGTGATCGGCGGTGGTGTTGACGTACCACTTCCGAGGCGCCTCGCCAGTGGGTGTGGTCGTTGGCGTCGGCGTAGCCGTGGAGGTGCGGGTGGGCTGCACGGTGCCAGTGGGTGTCGCTGTGGGGGTGGGCGTTGGCGGCAGCGTGCCGGTGGGCGTCGCTGTTGGGGTGGGTGTTGGCGTGGCGGTCGGCGTCGCAGTGGGGGTGGGTGTGCTGGTGGCCGTCGGTGTCGGCGTGTCAACGGGCTGCGAGGAGCAATGAAGCAGTATGGGCACGTCAAGAGGTTCCTCGCAGGGGTCGTTGTGGACGATGCGCAGTGTGCCGTTGTGCTCGCCAACCTCGGTGCAATGGAAAGTGACATCAATTTCTATCTCCCCTGGGCCAGGAATTGTTCCGGCGATGGGATCCTCCGAGACCCAAGGAAGGTCCTCCATGGGATCTGCCCCCTCTATGATCTCAAAATCCAGCGGCTCGTGACCATCGTCGCGAATGGTGAGCGTGTAGGTCACCGGCTCACTGATGACCGCAGTGAGGGTAAAGTCCGTCGGCATTACCTCGATCACTGGCCGCCACAGGTTGAAGTCTTGGGTGGTAATCACACCGTCGCTGACAGTCACAGAGGCAGCAACCTCGGTGGAGAAGCCAGGGGCCGAAGCCGACACCTCATACTCCCCTGCCTCCAATTCCACAGGGCCGTAGGTGCCCGTGTCCGGATCCGCCAGGATGTCCAGGCCACCGGGATCGATGTGCACGATCGCTTCCGTGCAGGGAGGCTCGGTGTCTCCCAACTCAGAGTCCATCACCTGGCCCTCCAGCCAGCCGACGGGCTCGCCACAGGGTCCGATCATGGTCTGCAATTCAAAGAAGTTGTTGCCTGGGTCGGGATCAGGGGTGTCGCTCCACGCATCGGCCGTGTTGTAGATGGGGCCGCAGGCGTCCTCGTCCACAGTGACCTCAAGCCAGAGGCCAACCCCGGACTCAGCGGGAAGATCCCCCAGCTCGCATTGTACAATGTCGTTAGGCGGCCGGCTGGCAGTCAACGTGCAGCCTTCGGAGGCAGCATCGAAAGCTACCTCTGGCGGCAACACTTCAGTGACCACAAGGTTGGCAGCCGTGTCTGGCCCGTTGTTCCAGATATCGACGCTGTACTCGATCTGGCTGCCCGGCGCGACAGGCCCCTCCGCCGGCACGATCATCTCCTTGCTGATCTCCAGATCGGCCCAGGGTTCCGGCTCTTCGGTGGCGGTTGGAGTTGGCGTGGCGGTCTCCGGCAGCTCATCCCAGAAACCGATGCCGGTGTAGGTGCCCTCGCCCAGGTCGAGGAAGGAGACCACGTTGAAGTTCTTGACGTAGCCTGCGCCCTGACCGTCAGGCTGCGCACCGGTAGAGTAGGTGCCGGGCGGGTCCTCCTCGATGACGTGCAGATAGGCATAGAAGGTCTCGCCCGGTGTCCAGTCCAGGCTGAAAGCGCCGGAGCCATTGGTCTCCGTGTCGACCAGGAGCACCCTATCGAATCCGGCTTCCGGCCATTCGTCCTCGTCTCCCCACAGCCCGACGGTCACATCACCGACGGGCGTG
>CAZQDO010000250.1:0-5783 GCA_964592085.1 uncultured Anaerolineae bacterium
CCTCCTCCGGATTGGCTAGTAACAACGTCCAAGCCATCGCCATAGAGAGTGCCGACGTGAAGTGGTTCGGAGGGTGTATCACCGCCCAGGTGCATTGCCCCAACGTCGTATGCGCAGATGCTGTGGCGAGCCGATTGGATGGTGGGTGGAGTAGCCTGTTCCCCCCTGCAGGCACGACAGTCAAAGCTATTGCTATAGACTGGGAAGGGAACAAGTGGTTCGGCACTAAGTGGTACGGAATCAACAAATTTAATGGCTCTAGCTGGGCGCTCTACAACACATCGAACGTGCCAGAACTGGAGAGCGACTACATCAATTACATCGCCGTAGACAACGAGGGAGCCGTCTGGTTCGGCACCCATGGTGGCGGAGTCACCCGGTACGGCTTCGAGATCCCTCCGCCCACTCCCACGCCAACAACAACGCCGACGGACACTTCCACTCCGACTATCACGCCCACAGGCACTCCGACACGGACACCGACGCCAACCAGGACACCCACACCAACTAAGACACCCACGCCAACGGTCACCGACACACCCGGGCCTTCACCCACACCGACCGACACGGGCACGCCGACGTCAACCCCCACGATCACGCCAACCCCAACGGAGACCGAAACGCCCACCATCACCCCCACGCCGACCGACACGGGCACGCCCACCGCCACGCCGACTGTTACCCATACCCCGACCTCTACGGCTACCCCAACTGCCACCATCACGCCGACCCCCACGGACACTCCAAGACCCTGGGATGCTCAGACCTTCTTGCCTTACGTCATGAAGTCCGGGCTGCCCTGCGGATGGGACGACCCGGATGACAACGAGCCCGGTAATGACTTCTGGAAAGACCCCGCTGTTCCTTATGGGTCGGCGTTTTTTGTAGACCGCACCTTCTGGTCTCTCACCCAGCCGGTAGGAAAGAAAGGCAACGACCCCGACTGGTTCCAGTGGAAAGTAGTCTGGACCGGCACCCACTGGTTGTGGACCCAGGGACTGGAGCCCAGCGACCTTCGCATCTGGCTGTTGGTCTCTCAAGTCAGTGGAGACCAACTGGTCCCCGTAGCCTGGGGCGAGGCCTACGGGCCAGGGGAGCTCGGGGTTTGGCTGGAACAAGGTCAGCAGTACTACGTTCTGGTCAGCAACCTCACCTCCTCGCAAGTAGGCTGCTACAGCCTCTGGCTGCAACCGTAAGGCGGGGGCAAGATGCAGGAGACAGGAGGCAGGAGGCAAGCAGCAGGAAGCAGGATGCAGCAAATAGAGGTCCTGCTACTTGCTGCCTGTCTCCTATACTCTTTTTCCAACTTCTTTTCCAACCTGGAAGCTGAAAGCTTCTACTATGACGAAGTCGTTTATTCCGTGTCTGGTCTGGAATACCTGCAAGGCGATTTCACTCGCAACTGGGAACACCCCTTCCTCGGGAAGTACCTGATAGGGCTTTCCCTGCAACTGTTCGGCAAATCGGATTTCAGCGCCCGACTGCCCTCGGCGCTGTTCGGTTTCCTCACGGGCGTCGTCATCTACGCTTTCGCCAGGGAGATAACCAACAACCATTGGTGCGGTTTGGTGGCAATCTGCCTCTGGTCTACCTCTCCCATCGTGCTTTGGGTCTCCAGGAGGGCGATTCTCGACGCGCCCTTCGTCTTCTTCTTCACCCTGAGCTGGTACCTGTTCTGGCGATTCTTCCAGACGAAGCGCACTAGTCACGCCCTGCTGGGCGGTATCGCGCTCGGCTTGGCCACGGCTACTAAGCTCGTCGGAGCGATCCTCGTTCCCATCCTGTTTCTATACCTGGTGTTCCCAGGCATCAGAGACAGAGAATTACCAAGGCCTGCAATACTAGGCAAGCTGGTATTGGCCCTGTCCATCGCCGCGTTGATTCTTCTCCTGGTTTACGCCCCAGTGCTCGACCGACTGGGTCCCATTCTTCGAGTGATGAACGAGCACTGGAAGTTGGAACAACGCTTCGGGCATCGCGAGGTGGTGAACAACGTCATCTACGACAAGCAACCATGGTGGACGTACCTCTACTGGTACTGGAAAGGTTACCCCCTCTACCTGCCGAGCTACACTCCAGGCGTGCTCATCCTGCTGGGACTGGCTATGGGTTTCGCTCTCCTCCGGGGAGACAGCATAGACGTGTTCTTCCTTCTCTCCTTCCTCATCCCCTTCTGTTATCTGTCCTTCTACCTCACTTTCAAGATGTTTAGATATGTCAGCATACTGGAGCCTCCTCTGGTGATGATGGCGGTTTCGTTCATCTCGGCGGTTAGCTCATTCCTGCGAGGACGATCAGAAACCAGGTTTTTGAAATCGTTCGTACCCAAAACAGCCACAACTACGGACATTTTCAGTGCCCCGAAAGAGATTCACAAGCGGAAAAACCTGGTTTCTCTAACTGCGTCCAAAGTCCAAGGTTATGCTTACGGTGTAGCGAGTCTCATCCTCGCCGCCGTGCTCATCCTGGCCATGATCCACAGCACAGGAGACATCCAGGCTCAGGAGGAGAACAGATACAAGGCCGTCGCCCATCATCTCTCGCCCAGGATAGAAGAAGAGGAGAGCATCTTTGTTTGGGGGTATACGAACGTGATGGAATGGTACATGGGTGAGCAGAATGAAATCGTGGGGGGCTTTAATTCGAGGAGCTTCAGTGGCTACTACGCCGAGGCGGACTACATCGTGGTAGACCCCCTGATGCCGTCGAAATGGCCAGACGATTCGGTGCAAGCATATCTGGAAGACAACAGGGCGACATACACCGAGCAGGATGTGGGAGGATTCCAGTTATACACCAGGAGATCGGTAGGGTCGTAAATTCGCATAATCGTAAATTCGTAGAACCAGTTTCTGAATCTACGGATACCTCCGTTTCCCGATCTACCAACCACGAACCAATGATGCACAAGTGTTCCGAGCAGCCTATCCCGGCCGAAGTGTACGACGAAGAAACGGTTTTGAGCTTCGTTGGCAATGGTCAGTACCAGGACTTCATCGCCAGCAAAGGAGACAGGCTGCCTCCCCGAATGGCCAGAGCGCTGCTGCTGATGGATCTGAGGCCGGGGATGCGGGTACTGGACATGGGGTGCGGGCGCGGGGAAATCGTGCTCCACGCCGCCAGGCAAGGGGCCGAGGTGGTGGGGATAGACTATTCGGCAGATTGCCTGAGGCTGACCCGACAGACCCTCAATGTTGCGTCTGAAAAAGATCGAGGACGGGTGACCCTCTGGCAGGCCGACGCGACAGCGCTCCCTTTTGAAGACGGAGTGTTCGAGAGGGTGCTCATGCTGGACATCATGGAGCACCTGCACGATTGGCAGATTGGCCGCGCTCTTCGAGAAGCCCGTCGCGTATTGAAGCCCAAAGGCTATGTGGTACTCCACACCCTCCCCAACCGATGGGCCTTGCAATACGGCTACCCCCTGTTTCGACTTCTCTCGCGGCGGCTCCCCCGTACCCCGCGTTCGGACGTCGAACGAAGCGTCCACATCAACGAGCAAGACCCTCTCAGCCTAAAACGGGCTTTGGGCCAGGCCGGCTTCGCCTTCGAGATTTGGCTTGAAAACCTGACCCTGAATCAAGCCACCTGGCAGGACGAGAAGCGGTTCACCGATGTGCGCCACGAGGCATATCCTATTCTGCGACATCCTCTGGTAAAGGCGCTGGCTTCCCTGCTGATGCACACCCCGTTGAAACTCATCATCGCCAACGACATCTACGCCATCGCCTGGCGCGCCGATGGGGAGAAGCCTTCCATCGTAAAAAGTCAGCGGTACTCCTCCTGGTTGGAGAAGATCATTTGAAGTGGAAGAACTCAGGGGAACTCGGAGGAAAATGATGGCCGTTAGCATCGTTCAGGCCACTATGGAAGATGTCGAGGTCAAAGCAAACGAAGCCCTCGACCTCATCGGCTACCAGCCCCAAAAGGGCGCCATCTTCATCAAGCCGAACGTGCCCGGTCCGGGTCCAGCGGAGCAGGGCCTGTTCACCGATCCCAGGGTGGTGGAAGCGCTGGTGAAACGCTTCGCTGGACGGGAGATCGTCATCGGCGAGAGTTGTGTCATCGGCTACGAGGCCCCACGCGCCTTTGAGCGCACGGGCTACGCTGAGATGGCGGAGAGATACGGCCTCAAGCTGGTGGATCTCAATCAGGTAGATCGCTACGAAGTGGGGTGGCGCTACGGCAAACTGAGACTGCCAATCTATTTGCAAACCCACGAGTACGTCAACGTCGCCAAGCTGAAGACCCACATCCAGACCGGCGTGACCCTGGGCCTCAAGAATCAGAAGGGGCTATTGCTTTCCGACGACAAGAAGCTCTTTCACAGGCTGCATCTGAACGACTGCATCCGTGCCCTGGCCGAAGTGGCCCGTCCCGACCTGACCCTGGTGGATGGCATCGTGGGACTGGAGGGCAACGGTCCCTGGCGCTTCGGCACCCCAAAGCAGGCGAACCTGCTCGTCGCTGGCCAGGACGTGGTGGAGGTGGACAACGTCTGCCTGCGACTGATGGGCTTTGACCAGCAGCACGCCCCCCACATCCCGCCGCGCGCTGAGCTCCACACCGTCGGCCTGACCATCAGCCAGGCTCAACAACATTTCGCCTTCGACTACAGAGGCTATATCCGCTACAAGAACCTCTACGAGCACCTCAGCGATTCCTGCAGTGGGTGCAACTGGACGCTATATGGGGCCATGAGAGAGATCAAGAGGTCCCGTTGGAAGCGGCTTAAATTCACGTACCGGGGCGTATGGCGGCGGGTGGATCTGGTCATGGGGCATGGGCTGGAGGGATTGCCGTCCGGCCACGGCGAGGTAGTCTGCGTGGGCGATTGCGCCCGGCGCTACGCCAAGGAGCACGGGCTGCCCATCGCCATTGGCTGTCCGCCCAGGCATGAAGACGTGGCGGCGTTGTTTTAGTTTAGGAAGAGGAGCTGGTCAACGTATGACCAGCCCCTCTTTTGCCCTAGAGACCCAGGTTGGCTATTGCTAGTCAACCCAGATACTTGGTTGGCACTCATTTCGGGCCACCAATTGTCACTTGCACTTCGACTTGAGTCTCCGTCGAGAGGTCAATGCCAGGCTGCATTGCTATGCCCTCCCGTGCTAAGTCATCTCAATCCTCGTCAGCCTCGTGAATGCGCTGTGTGTGTGATGAAGTCCAATCACATTGGACCGCCAAAATCGCTCGGACGCAATACTCGGTCTGGCGACCGTCACGATTTTGGGACAAGGCTCTGAGCTGTCTTTGCAGGCCAGGCAAAGCTGAGGCCAACACAGATGTTTTACCCAGGCTGCGACTCAGGCATCGGGCTGGAGGCTAAGGCAACCTGTAACCGACGCCCATCTTCCAGATAAATGTGATCGCCTTGAACGCGAATGGGGCTGGTCAACGGTGCGCTGAGCTGGAGACGCCCGCTGACGATGTGCGCCTTCAGGATAATCAGTACAGTCGTCGGCCGGGGCACGTGACACTCACGGTCCAGGGCCTGGATGGTGTCTTCTTCATCCAGCTCAAGGGTTTCGACCGGTAGCCAGCGCAGGCTGTCGCCGGCCAGCACCTGCTCCAACTGCTCCAACGACAGTCCCTGCTCTTGGATCATCTGGTTATAACGTCCCCCCAGGTATTCCCAAGCGAGCGAGTAACGCAGCGTGATCTGCCCGTTGTGCGCTTCGATGGCGTAGGCATCACTATGCCATGCGCCGTCTTCCCCTTTTCGCTGCAACTTTCTGATCCTGGTCATATCACATTCCCCCTTGCCTCAACTGTTCCAGATATGC
>CAZQDO010000250.1:5793-8499 GCA_964592085.1 uncultured Anaerolineae bacterium
CGATCTTGCTCCAACAAAAAGACACCGATACTGCTTTCGAGAAGATAGTTCAAATCTGTGTCATCGGCGCAGTTGGCTTTGACCAGTGTTGCCACCTCAAAGTGGCAACCGTACTGACGGAGTAACACGTCCTGCAAATACAGATGTTCTTCGTAGATAGCGGCCACGTGGGCCGACAAGTGATCTGCCAACACGCGCGCCAGTTCTTTTTGGGGGTAGCGGTAAGGGTCAATCCCAGCCCGTTGTAAGGTGCGAATCTCGACAATCTCATGGATGAGAATGCTGGTGCCGTAAGGCCCACCGATTTGAACGGCCTCATCCCAGACTGTTTCATTCAGTCCTAATTGCAGAATGTGGATGTACCTTTCGATACGTCGCAGGTCATCGGTGGTAATATCGTAGCGGTTGAGCCCTACCGGGTCAAAACGAGCCCATAAATGCTGATACTGGCTTGTTGGCATTGCTGTCCTTGGGCTTGATCTCTTTCTCGATGACAGCCATTGGTTACGCCTCAATATAAATCAAGACGCCAGCCTTGGGGCACGCAAGGACGCAGCCATGACTGACATAATGTTGGCGCTCGTTTCCGACCACCAATTGCCACTTGCACTTTAGCTTGAGGATTCGTCGAGAGGTCAATGCCAGACTGCATCACTATGCCCTCCCGTGCTAAGCCATCTCAATTCTCGTCAGCCTCGTGAATGCGATGTGTGTGTGATGAAATCCGACCATATTGTACCACCAAGATCGCTCGGACGCAATACGCACGGTCAACTGCCAACCTACCCGGATGCAGTTCTTCACGAAGCGTCCTGCTCGTCCCGGGTGCCAAAGACCTGGCCAAAAAACTGCTCCTGATCAAGACTTTTCTGCCACTGTCGGTGCCGTCGAACCGACTCTAGGCGACGTTCTCGCGGGAGGGTCAGAAGATGGATGCGCATTTGATCCTGATCGTCAAAGGGCCTACAGAGGGCACAAACATCCATATAGACGCGACGGTTTTCAGGCATCTTGAACTCCTCGGAAATCGGTTGACACAACCATAGTGTACCACAGCTCCCCGCATCTGTCAAAGCCTGCACTGGATTCGCCCATCGGGCTCTTGACAATTCATCCTGACTGCGATATACTACTGGCATCAAAGTCGGCGCGTATGCTGCCCTATCCGCGATCTTTTCCGAGAAGGCTCGAACCCGAAAGGAGGTGGACCGAGACCAACACAGAACAGCCTATCAGCGCTTAATCTCGAAGTTCATCAACATCAAAAGGAGGGGAAGAAATGGAAAAGCCCTGGCTCAAATTCTACGAGCCCCACGTGCCAGAGCACATTGATTATCCGGAGATCACCATGCCCGCTGCCCTGGAGGAGACGGCGCGCAAGTATCCCGACCATACGGCCCTCATCTTCAACAACGCCAAAATCACCTACCGCGAGTACAACAGAGCCGTAGATCGTTTCGCCGCCGCGTTGCAAGGGTTGGGCGTCAAAAAGGGCGACCGCGTGGCGGTCCACCTGCTCAACTGCCCCCAGTTCCCCATCGCCTACAATGCTATCCTGCGCATCGGCGGCATCGTGGTGCCCTGCAATCCCGTCTACACGGCCCGCGAGATGCGACATCAGCTCAAGGATTCTGGCGCTGAGGTCATCGTCACCCTCAGCCTGATGTACCCCCTCATCAAGCAGATCCGCGCGGAGACCGAACTGCGCCACGTCATCGTGGCTAACATCAAGACCTATTTGCCGCCACTCCTCAGGTTTCTCTTTACCCTGTTCAGGGAGAAAAAGGGCGGCCACCGCGTGGATATTTCCGGCGACGCCAACACCCACTGGTTCACCAACCTGCTGGCCAAAGGGCCGGCCAAGCCTCGGCCAGTGGAGCTCGCCTGGGACGATACAGCGGTGCTGATGTACACCGGCGGCACCACCGGCGTCTCCAAAGGCGCGGAGTTGACCCACAAGAACATCCTGGTCAACGCTTACCAGTGCAAAACCTGGATTAGCGCCGGGGAAGCCGAGGACGTGTCCATGACCGCCCTGCCGCTGTATCACAGCTTCGCCATGACCACCTGCATGAACATGGACACCCTCATTGGCGCGGCCATGCTCCTCATCCCCGACCCGCGCGACCTGGACGACGTGCTCAAGAACATCACCAAACACAAACCGACGTTCTATCCCGGCGTGCCGGCCATGTACGTGGCCATCAACAACCATCCCGATCTGAGCAAGTACGACGTCAGCTCCATCAAGGCCTGCGTCAGCGGCGCGGCCGGGCTGCCAGTCGAAGTGCAGAAACGCTTCCAGGAGCTCACCGGCGCCAAGCTGGCGGAGGGCTATGGTCTCAGCGAGGCCTCGCCAGTGACCCACGCCAACCCCATCCATGGCGATAACCGCGTCGGCACCATCGGTGTGCCCTGGCCCGACACCGAAGTCAAGATCGCGGACGCCGAGACGGGCGAGCAGGTGCTGGGTGTCGGCGAGGCCGGGGAGCTGTGCATCCGTGGCCCGCAAGTCATGAAGGGCTACTGGAATATGCCCCAGGAGACGGCCAACACCTTGAGGGAGGGGTGGCTCCACACCGGCGACATCGCCATCATGGACGAAGACGGCTATTTCAAGATCGTGGACCGCAAGAAGGACATGATCCTGGGCGCTGGCGGATTCAACATCTACCCCCGCGAGATCGAAGACGTGCTCTACGAGCA
>CAZQDO010000251.1:0-8491 GCA_964592085.1 uncultured Anaerolineae bacterium
ACCCAGATGGCAACATCAGCCTGATCACCGTGGACGACACGGGCATCCCCCTCTCGGGTACAGTGATGGTGTCTCCCACGGTGGGCGCGGCGTTCCATACTTCGTCCGTTTTCGCAGGCGATGTGGTCATCCATGGCTTCGCCGTCCGCTCGCCGGACACCCATGGCATCAGCCTGACGGTGAACAGCGACGTGGAGATCGCCAACGTGACCGCCAACGGCACGGGCAATGCTGGCATCGCTGTGCATGAGGCTGGCGGGAACGTGACCGTCACCAACTGCACCGCCGAGGGCAATGCCAACAGAGGCATCTGGGTTGCTGGCGTGGTCGGGAACGTGACCGTCACCGACTGCGTCACCAACCAGAATGGCACCGACGTCGAGGAGGGTGAGGATGGCGTTGACGTCTGGGACGTGACCGGGAATGTGGAGATCACCCATTCCCAATCCAACCAGAATGGCGACGACGGCTTCGCCATACACGGCGTTGGGGATGCGACGGTCAGCGACTGTACTGCCGAAGGCAGTGGCGATGATGGTTTTGACATAGATGTGGACGGCAACATCATCGTCACGGGTTGCGTCGCCAACAACGGCCAGGGAGGGATCCCTGTTGAGTTTGGCGAGGGCTTCTACCTGGAATCAGAAGCCAACGTGACCGTCAACAATTGCACCGCCAACAACAACCCCGGTACGGATGGCGATGGCTTTGAGATCTTTGCCAGTGGGGACGTAGCCATCAGCGGCTCCAGCGCCACCGACAATGGTGACGCCGGATTCGAAATCC
Organism: uncultured Anaerolineae bacterium; assembly: GCA_964592085.1. Classification (GTDB taxonomy): domain Bacteria; phylum Chloroflexota; class Anaerolineae; order VGOG01; family VGOG01; genus CAZQDO01. The sequence goes on from CAZQDO010000251.1 coordinate 787, forward strand.
ACGCCATTGGAAATGTCAGCATCAACCCCTCCACCGCCAATAGAAATGGCTGGCTCGGCTTCTTCGTCGAGGGGGGGCAAAATGTGACCATCGCCGATTCCACCGCCAACCAGAACGGCGATGATGGCGTCGGCGTGTATGGTGTATCCGGCACGGTGGACGTCAGTGGCTCCGCCGCCCACGAAAACGGCTACGATGGCTTCTGGATCGAAAACATAGGCGAGAACGTGATCGTCACCGACAGCACCGCCAACCAGAATCACGTGGACGGCTTCGCAGTATATTACACCTATGGCGGCGTGGACATCAGCAACTGTACCGCCAACCAGAATGGCGACCCGGAAATCCGCGAGGAAGACTGGGAGAAGCCCGACGGCATAGACATCTATGGTGTGATGGAGAACGTAACCGTCAGCAATTGCACCACCAATGGGAATGGGGGCTTTGCGGCCGACGGTATTGACAACGGGGAGGTCTATGGGAACATCACCATCACCAACTGCACTTCCATTGGGAACGTCGGCGAAGAGGAGGCCGATGGCATCGAGGCGGAGACTGTTTTCGGGAATGTGACCATCGCCGCCTGCGTGCTCATGGACAACGACGAGGATGGCATTGGCCTTCATTGGATGGACGACGAGGATACGCACATGGTGAATGAGAACATCATCTGCGGCAACGGGCACGCTGGCCTGTACCTGAATTCTGACGGCGTTCGCGTGGACGCCGAAGGAAACTGGTGGGGCTGCACCGCCGGCCCTGGCAAAACGGGGTGCGACCGAGTAGTGGTAGCTGATGGCAGTGTAGACCGCACGCCCTGGATTGACACCATCAGCACCAGCGCGACGGTGGACCCTGTGAAGGCCGGCGAAGCGACCGTTGTCAGCTTCCAGTTCTCCAACGGCAGCCACTTCCTGGGAGCGGGGCCGGGCGACCTGCGTGGTCCTGCCCCCTTCACCCTGACCACCGACAACGGCGCCCTCACCGACTCCGACGAGACGGGCCCGACGGTGCACGAGTTCATCAACCAGCCCGATGGCACCCTCTCGGTCACTCTGATTCCGGACATCGAGGGCACAGCCACGGTGACGCTGGGCGGGCCCTGCAACCTGGACGAGAGCATCACCGTGCAGGTGGAATCAGCGCCCACCCCGACGCCCACGTCCACACCCACCTCCACCGAGACGCCCACCGTCACACCCACCCCCACAGAAACACCGACGCCCACGGAGACGCCAACCCCGACCTCCACACCGACCTCGACCCCTACAGTGACCGATACGCCCACCGTCACGCCCACGCCCTACTTCCAGATCTACCTCCCCCTTGTCTTGAAGAAGAGTTAGCCAGACCGAGGCAGACCTGACAGGCCTGTCCTGAGCTTGCCGAAGGGTTTTCAAAACCTGTCAGGTCTTTATCAACCTTAAAATTTTCAGGAATCCTTAAAATTGGTCTCTTTTACCCGTATCTAAAACACCCTTTTTGTATTATTATATGTGAGGGATAATACGCCCCCAAGGGGAACAGGCGTGGTAGGTCAGACATCAGAGACCCAATGCCAATACCTGATCTGTGTCCTGAGAGGCGGCGGCGGTTTCGCGCGCCTGCTCCATAACCGCGCACATACGCCAACCTGAAGGCGCTCATCACGATGATAATGAAGCGCCCAAGGTTGGCGTCTTTCGTTGCCTCACCGAAAGCGCCCTCAGCTCCCGTCCCCCGTTGGCGAAGCGGCGGCGTCACCAGCGAAGCCATCTTGCGAAAGTGATGTCCTGGCCTGTCGAAGGGTCGCCCCGGGGACGGGGCTCCGAGCATTTTCCGGGAAAGCTCAACCCACAAAGGAGGAAAAGGGTACAATGAATACGAATACAAAGAGGTTCGGACTGGTATTGACCACGCTGGGCCTGGCGGGCCTGGCGATGGCTGTGGTGATGCTGGTTGTTGCGGCCACGCCTGTCGCAGCATTCATCCCGATCTACTACGTGAACGCTGCCACAGGGAATGATGGTTACACTGCTGAGCAGGCGCAGAGCTCAGACACGCCCTGGAAAACCATCAGCCACGCGGCGGACAATGTTCCATCCAATTCTATCATCAGCGTGGCGGCGGGTACCTATAACAGCGCGCTGGGAGAGAGTTTCCCCATCCAGTTGGACAACGACTCTGTCAGCGTCTCCGGCGCCGGGGCGGGAAGTAGCATCATTGATGGGGGAGGTACGGGAACGATCATCAAGATCGAAGCCAATACTATCTCGATTGACGGCTTCACCATCCAAGATGGCACCCGGGGCATCGAAGCCGACGTGGGCGGGTTCACCGTTCAGAACAACGTCTTCTCCAACGACACCGACCACGACATCGGCACGGGGGTCTTCGCTGACATTGATAAGACCAACTTGGCCAGCGATTTCACCTTCGATACGGTGTGGATTCAGGACAACGAGTTCTACATCAGCAGCGACGGGGTGTATCTTGACCTGAACCTGGACTTCGACGAGAACGAGACGGGTCTCAGCGCCACCATTTGGGACATCCATGTCCAGGGCAACCTCTTCGACATGAGCGCCACCGACGGCGTGGACCTCCGCCTCTACGTGACCGACGTCAGCACCGGCACGGTCTCCATCGGCGACGTGGACATCTCCAGCACCAACGTGTTCTCTGAGGGCAACCGTGGCGTGTACTTCGACGCGGGGCTGGAGGTTTTCACCGATACCACCGTCACCGTGGGCGATGTCATGGTCAACGACAACACCTTCCAGGGCCAGGCCGACTATGCTGTGCACGTTGATGACTACTACTACAGCAACGACTGGCATGGCACCACCACCGCCAGCTTCGGCGACCTGGAGATCAATCGCAACGACATCTCTTCCCAAGCCAATTCCGGCGGCATCTGCGTCTCAGCGTACGCCTGGTGGTCATCTCTCTACGACGATGTGGTGATGACGGCCGGAAATGTCACCATTGATGACAACGACCCCATAGATATTGAAAGTAGCGCTATCTACTTCCAGTATGGCTACACGACAGAGCTCTACGACAACGCTTCGGTCACCCTGGGGGACCTGTCTATTCAAGGTAACCACATTGATGCCGGTGCCTACGGTATCGAGCTAGATTATTGCGAGGTCGGCTACTATCTGTATGACGCTTCCCAGGTTACCATCGGCGAGGTGCACATCGGGGGCACGGGCACAGGTGAGGGCAATACCATTAATGCCGTCGGCACGGCGGCAATCTATATAGAGTACGACGACGTTGCCTACAACATGTACCAGGATGCCATTCCCTGCCAGGCCAGGCTGGTCATGGGCGACATCTACGTTCAGAACAACGACGTGTCGGGCGACTACAGTGGCCTGTATCTTGACTATGAAGAACCCGAAGAGATTTGCTCCTCTATGTATGACGATGCCTACGCCGAATTGCCCGATTACGTCATCACCGGCAATACCTTCAACGTCAGCGGGGACGGTATCTACCTCTACACCTACGAGTTCCCCGACGACATGTATGACGACTCCACCTGCGACTTCGGCGGGGCCCTGATAGACGACAACGTCTTCAACGACCAGGCCGCCGGCATGAACTATGGCGTATACTGGCAGTACAGCGCCTTCTGCGACGGCAACTATGACGACAGCACCACCATCGTCGGCGACGTTAGCATCACCAATAACGAATTCTATGACCTGAGGGACGACGCCGTCTACATCTACTACACCCCTGTGGGCGATGCCATGTATGACAATGCCATCCTGGAGGTGGGAGACCTGGTCATCGCCGACAACACGGTGGACGTTGCCGGCAGCGACGGGCTAAGAGTTGACTATGACCCGGTCGAGAGTGAGTATACCAGCACGGTAACGCTGGGCAACCTGGACATCACCGGCAACGACGTCGGCGGCGTGACCGATGACGGCATCCACGTTCACTATGACCTGGACGCCTATGAAAACTCTACCCAGACCATCGGCCGCGCGCTGATCCAGGACAACACTCTGGACGGAGCCAGCGAGGATGGCGTCTACGTGTACATGAACAAAGACCCCGAAACCAATGCCACGATTACCCTGGGCGAGCCTGAAATCATCAGCAACACCATCGAGAACTGGCCATACGGCATCAGGCTTGAGGACGTGGACGACGGCCTCATCTCCCGCAACCTCATCCAGGACAACGGCTACGGCATCTGGCTCGACGGCTCTGACGACATCGAGATCCGCTGCAACGACATCCTGGCTAACATATCGTTCGATTCTGGAATCCACCTGGACGCTGATTGTGGCGGGGGCACTGTCATCCACGACAACAACATCGTGGACAATTCCCCTGATTACGGTGTCTACAATGATAGCACAAATGGGATCAATGCCGAGGACAACTGGTGGGGCGCTGCGGATGGGCCCGATGACGACGATGGGGTGATCAACGGCTCCGGCGATAAGATCAGCACCAACGTGGACGCCGATCCCTGGCTGGACCAGGTGTCGGGCTGCACGCCCACCGCCGGCACCATCACCATCGTCAAGGACGCCGTCCCCGACGGCCCGCAGGACTTTGACTTCAGCGGCGACCTGGGCGCCTTCTCCCTGGACGACGACACCGACCCCACCCTGCCCCGCAGTACGACATTCGGCCGGTTTGCCGGCACCTACGATGTCACCGAGGCGGACCCCACGCCCGGCTTCGACCTGGTGGCCATCACCTGCGACGACACCAGCAGCGTGACCCCCAGCATCGGGTACGTGGTCACCCGCACGGCCACCATCAACCTGGAGGCCGGCGAGGCCGTCACCTGCACCTTCACCAACCGCCAGCGCGGCACCATCGTCATTGAGAAGCAGACCGACCCCGACGGAGCGACGGACACCTTCGACTTCACCGACACCATCACCACGCCCTTCACCTTCAGCCTGGCTGACGGCGACACGCAGCCCTTCACCAACGTGGTCTCCGGCACCTACACCGTCACCGAGACCAACGTGGCCCCAGGCTTCGACCTGAGCGACATCACCTGTAGTGATAGCGACAGCAGCGGCAATCCGACCACAGGCGTGGCCAGCATCAGCCTGCAGCCTGGCGAGATGGTCACTTGCACCTTCACCAACACCCTGCGCGGCCACATCGTCGTGGACAAGGTCACCGACCCCAGTGGCGCCTCACAGGACTTCGCTTTCACCCTCAGCGGCGGCCCTTCCTCCCTGAGTCAGAGCTTCAGCCTGACCGATGCCGCCGCGCCCCACGACAGCGGCTCGATTCTGCCCGGCTCCGGCTACAGCGTCACCGAGACCGTGGCCAGCGGTTGGGGCCTGGCGAGTGCGACCTGCACCGACAGCAGCCCCGTGGATGACATTGACCTCGGTCCGGGCGAAGTGGTTACCTGCACCTTCACCAACCAGGCCGACACCGACGGCGATGGCATCCTCGACAGCAACGATTGCTGCCCCCTCACTTACAACCCCGGCCAGGAAGATGGCGACGGCGATGGCCTGGGCGACGTGTGCGACAACTGCCCTACAGCCTCTAATCCTGGCCAGGAGGACAGCGACGGCGACGGCGTGGGCGACGTCTGCCCTCGTCTCACCGTGAATACGACCGGGGCGGTGGCCAGGGCCAAAACCGAGGGCTGGAGCGGTACAGTGACCAGCGACCCCGCCGGCATCTTCTGCGGTGACGACTGTGCAAGCAATTACTTCGAGGGCACGCACGTCACCCTGACGGCTTACCCCGGCGTCAAGTCCTACTTCGTCGGTTGGGGCGGGGACTGCGATGCCGATGGCCAGGTTACCATGGACACCGACAAGAGCTGCATCGCTACCTTCGGCTATCCCGTGGGCGGCATCGTGGTGCCGGTGGATAGGCTAGGGCTGGTGGCGCCGTGGATTGGACTGGCAGCCGTGGTGATGGTGGGGGCGGTTGCAGCGCTACTGATCAGAAGATGGAGAAGCGTGCAGGCCTGACAGGTCTCCCATTTGACCGGGGAGCAAATAGGTGATAGAATACCAGAAGCCATAAGGTGCGTTTCACTTTGGGGGCGAAAAGACCTCCGAGGTTTACTGGCCGATGATTTCTTGAAGGCTACGCGGCATCAGTCGCCAGATTTCAGGCCAAAGCAGCATCCAAAACCTCGGAGGTCTGACCGACTGGAAACCTGCCCCGGAATTGAAATGCTCCTGAAGCCATAGTGGACGTCGTTATTCGAGCCCGCTTGGGCGCAGGTCATAATCAATCAAAAGGAGGATTTGTCATGAACAAGACGAAGCTGATACACGGGTTTGTCAGAGGACTACATCTGTTCGTCATCGCTGCGCTGTTGGCGGCTGCGGCTCTCAGCCTGACCCCGGCACCTGTGGCTCAAGGGGCCGGCCCCGTCCACCAGGAGGGTGGGCCACCGGTCCCCGGGGAGCCACCGGAGACCCCCGTGCCCCACGCGCCAGACCTGGAGAGATCAAAGGCCCAGGAGCCCCAGCACCCCAGGCGGCCTGAGCTTCCAGACTTCCGGGAGGCTCGGCCCCAGTTGCCGCCAGCGGCGGCCCTGACGACGGCCGCCCTCGCCGCAGCCTGCAACGTGCCCAGTGGTGCTTACGCCAGCATTGCGGCGGCCCTGGCCGACGTGAACTGCGACCCCATCAACGTGGCTGCGGGCACCTACTTCGAGAACCTGACGGTATCTCGCTCCGTCACCATCCAGGGAGCGGGCCAGGGCACGACCACCATTGACGGCAGCGCTGCGGGCAGGGTCTTCGTGATCTCGCCCGGCGTGGTGGCAACCCTGGCCGATATGACCATCACCAACGGCCTGGCGACCGACGGCGGCGGCATCTACAACGATGAGGGCACGCTGACGCTCGACCGCAGCACCGTCAGTGGCAACACGGCCGCTGGCGCAAAGCGCGACTCAGGCGGCGGCATCTACAACGAGGAGGGCACGCTGACCCTCACCGATAGCACCGTCAGCGGCAACCAGGCGACTAGCTACGACTCCGGCGGCTACGGCGGCGGCATCCTCAACGACGCCTACTCCTACGGCAGCGCCACGCTGACGCTCACCGACAGCACCGTCAGCGGCAACACGGCGACTGGCATTTACAGCTACGGCGGGGGCATTGTCAACCGGTGCGGCGAGGTGACGCTTGACAACAGCACTGTCAGCGACAACGAGGCGACTGGCGACGACAGCGGCTACGGCGGGGGCATTGACAACTACGAAGGCACGGTAACGCTCAATGACAGCGCGGTCAGCGACAACGAGGCGACTGGCGACTACGGCGAGGGCGGCGGCATCTACAACGAGGAGGGCACGCTGACCCTCACCGATAGCACCGTCAGCGGCAACCAGGCGACTAGCTACGACTCCGGCGGCTACGGCGGCGGCATCCTCAACGACGCCTACTCCTACGGCAGCGCCACGCTGACGCTCACCGACAGCACCGTCAGCGGCAACACGGCGACTGGCACTTATGGCGAAGGCGGCGGTATTGACAACTGGTGCGGCGAGGTGACGCTTAACAACAGCATCGTCAGCGACAACGAGGCGACTGGCGACGGCTACGGCGACGGCTACGGCGGGGGCATTGACAACTACTACGGCACGCTGACGCTCACCGACAGCACCGTCAGCGGCAACGAGGCGACTGGCTACTACGGCGAGGGCGGCGGCATCCTCAACTACCACGGCATGGCGCCCCTCACCGACAGC
>CAZQDO010000252.1:0-8410 GCA_964592085.1 uncultured Anaerolineae bacterium
ACTGGGGTACTCCAGACAAGTTCCCCATCGTGGCCACTACCTATCGCGTGGTGGAGCACTGGCAGGCGGGCGGCATGTCTCGCTGGGCGGAATGGCTGGCCGAGGCTCAGCCTAACATGTTCCTGGAGCTGAGTGAGGAACTGGCCGGAGAGAAGGGGATCAAGAAGGGCGACATGGTCAAGGTCCGCTCCGCTCGCGGCGAGATCGAAGCGGTGGCCGTCGTCACGAAGCGTTTCAAGCCCTTCAAAGTGAACAGCAAGACGGTTCACCACGTGGGCATGGTTTGGCACTTTGGCTGGGGCGGCGGGAGCGAGGCGCCGGCTTTGGCAACGGGCGATTCGGCCAACGACCTGACGCCTCACGTGGGTGATGCCAACACCACGATCCCGGAGTACAAGGCATTCCTCGTGGACATAGAGAAAGCGTAGGAGGTGAATGATGGCTGACAGACTTGCAATGTACATTGACACTTCAAAGTGTATGGCCTGCCGGGGCTGTCAGGTGGCCTGCAAGCAGTGGAACGATCTGCCTGGCTCCGAGACGGTCAACACCGGCAGCTACGAAAACCCTCTGTCGCTGGCTCCCAACACCTGGACACGCATCAAGTTCCGGGAATACGACGATGCAGAGCGTTTCCAGTGGCTTTTCCTCAAGGAAGGGTGCATGCACTGCGGGCAGGCGGCCTGCGTGGACGTATGCCCCACCGGCGCGCTCAAGTATGGTCCCCACGGGATCATCACCTATGAGCGGGACCTGTGCAACGGTTGTGGCTACTGCACCCAGTTCTGTCCCTTTGGGGTGCCGAAGCTGGAAACGGCCAACCTGTTGACTGGTGCGGCCAAGAGCTCCAAGTGCGTCTTCTGCCAGGACCGGACGACCAATGGCCTGAAACCGGCGTGCGTCAAAACCTGTCCGGCCGGAGCGCTGGACTGGGGAGACCGCGACGAGATGGTGGCCAGAGCCAAATCCCGTGTCGAGGAGCTCAAGGCCGAGCGAGGCTACCCTAAGGCCAATGTCTATGGCGAAACTGAACTCGGCGGGCTGGGGCGGATCTATGTCCTGACGGCTCCGCCTTCGGCCTATGGACTTCCGGAGACACCCGGTTATCCGACCATGGCCAGCATCTGGCAGAGGGTCGCTCAGCCCCTGGGTGAGGTGGCGATAGGTGCGACCATTCTGGGGGCTCTGGGTTGGTGGGTCGCCGTCCGCCGCAACATTAGGATGGAGGAGGTAGAATGAGCGTACAGCTAAAAGATTCGGGCTCTGTAATGCAGATCCGCTGGATTCCCAAGTATACTGTCGTCGAGCGTTCTCTGCACTGGATCCACACCTTGAGCTTCGTCCCCCTGGCACTGACGGGGTTGATCTTGTACGTCCCGTTCCTGAGGCCCTTGGCCCAGGGGCAGGCTGGCACGTGGGTGCGGCTGTTGCACCGCATCGCGGCGGTGGTGTTCATCGCCGAGCCCGTCATCTACGCCATCATACAGCCCCGGCGGCTGTTGATGAGCTTCAAGGAGTTCCTCGTTGATAGGGATGACCTTGGTTGGGTGAAGAACGCCTTTGGCTACTATGTGTTAGGCAGACACGCCGATATGCCGCCCCAGGGTCGGTTCAACGCCGGCGAGAAGCTGAATGGGGTGGTCATGATCGTGAGCTGGGTGCTGTTCGTCATCACTGGCCTGATCATGTGGTTCGGCAAGGGGATCGTACCGGCCGGATGGTTCCACTGGATGGTCTTGATCCACGACCTGACCATGATCCTGTCGGTGTGTATGTTCCTGATCCATCTGTATCTGGCCGTGGGCCACCCGCTGATGTGGGCTGGGCTGGTCAGTATGCGCTTCGGCGTGACTTCTGCCAGCTACGCTGCCGAGCATCACGCCAAGTGGTACTACGGACCGAAACGGGCCAGGCAGATCTTCGAAGCCAAGAAGACCTCTTCCGAAGCAGAGCATTAGCAGAGCGGTGTAAAGGAGTAAGAACATGGCCAAGATTCTTGTGGTTGATGACGACCCTGATTTCGTGAGACTCACCCAGACGATTCTACAGTCCAAGGACTACGAGGTCAGCACTGCCGCCAATGGCGAGCAGGCGCTGGCGACCATGCGCAAAGACAAGCCCGACGTGGTATTGCTGGACATCATGATGGCTTACATCCTGGATGGGCTAGACGTAGGGCGGGAAATGGCCGAGGATCCCGAACTGAAGGACATTCCGGTCATCATGGTCACCTCACTGACGGGAGCTCGGGCGCAGGCGGCATTGCCTTCGGACGAGTACATTCCTGTTTCGGATTGGGTTCACAAGCCTATTGACCCTGACGACCTACTGACGCGAATCGAAAGCGCACTGGGATAACGGGGTGCCGTCTAACCAGAGAACGCAAAAGAGGGGATAATAAAGCTATCCCCTCTTTTGGTTGATCTCCGATCTTTTTCTTTTCGACAAGTTCGGAGATGTGGTGTATACTTGTGTCGTTCAATAGAGACTCAGTAGATCCAAATTCTGAGCAGAGCAGGCTCCCACGCCCGCGAACCGTCGGCCCTTCGACAAGCTCAGGACGGGCATGGGAGCTGCCTCTGCTGGAAATCTTGGATATACTGCGACTTCGTATCGGAGGAGAGGGACATGGCTGAGATTGCTCGAGTGGAAGAGATCGTGAAGGGTCTGGAGAAAGAGCGGGAGAAAAGGCCCCAACTGGCAGAGATGATAGACCTTCACCACGCCCTCTTTCTTGCTCAGGCTGATGCACGAGTGCCCTTGCCTCGCCTGGAAATGGAGCCCGAAGAGGCTAAGGCACTCCTTCGGCAGGGAATTCCGCTCCTTCAGCCTGAGGCAATGGAAGTGGATTGGGGAGTCTTCGTTCAGCTCTGTGAGAAGATCTGCTACACAGCCTCACAGCACAAGCCTGAGCTAAAGGAGGAGTTCGAGAGGATTCGCGCTTTCGTTGGTGGCTACCCCGACAAGAGGGCACTGGTCGTTGATTATCTGAGGGATAGGCCGCTCCCCCTCTCTTTTCCCCCCAAAGTTGGAGGGGAGGAAGGGGGGGAGAATGACCCTTCGACGGAGCTCCGGACAGGACTTAATGGCGAGCTTCTGGCTTTCGTTCTCAACAATACCTTGCACCCTTTCCTGCGGGCCTATGCTGAGGTCTTGATCCCACTGGTTGACGACGGTCTGTGGTATCATGGCCGCTGTCCCATCTGTGGCGGCCAGCCCGACTTCGCTCTCCTGGAGACGGGATCGGGGGCTCGTCAACTCCTGTGCTCGCGTTGCGATACTCAGTGGCTCTCCCGGCGCATGGAGTGCCCTTTCTGCAACAACACCGAGCCTAACAAGCTGATCTACTACCCCAGTGAAGATGAGGTCTATCGCCTCTACGTCTGTCAGGTCTGTAACCGCTATCTCAAGACCATAGACATGCGCCAGGTGAGCAGGGAGGTGATCTCGCCTGTGGAGCGCATCATCACGGTGGCTATGGACGCAGCAGCCCGGCAAGAGGGGTATCGGTAACGTGGGGTGTGCGATGAAGGTAAGCTGTGCCATTTGCCTTTCTCGCCGAAAGGGTGTAAAATAGTATTGTCAGCCGCATAGTTTGTTCTCCGAGCCATGTGACCTAAGGGCTGTAAATGCCTATGGCACATGGCCGCAGCGGGTGCCTGCACCAGCGCACTCCAACGGTACGGATGGAAACGCCCGTGCCCCCCGTGTTTGGAAAGGAGAACTGAAGCCGCTATTTGTCAGCGTCTCCTTTCCAACGGGGACGCTGATTTTTTTGTGGGGAAAGGGTAGGCCCTGGCATCGTCAGGGTTGGCTTCCCTCTTTTGTTATGAATTTTCTCACTACCCTACACCTCTTGCCTGTGACAAGTGTAGGAAAGGATAGGGACAGAAGCGCACAGGGATGTAGGCGTCGATCTTGAGCAACCGTCGTAGCCAGCGCAAGCCATAGGTGAAGAGGCTACAATCACGACGGTCTGTACGATCAATGAAGCGAACACTACCAGAGAGAACGGCCATACATCCCAAGAACATGATCCACAGGTAAGAGAGACAGACTACGAGTAAGAGCCTCATCATGCGACCAGGGTCTCGGAGTTGGCTCTTCTGGAGGTTGAACCCCATGCTTTTGTCGTCGCGGAACATGGGCTCAACCCAGAAGCGACGTTCGTACCAATGAAGGGTTTCACCAAGCAACTCGAAACAAGTGATCAGATACATTGGTGCTTCCTTGCTCTTATCCCAGGTGACAGCGACGTTCACGGGTCCAAACTGAGCATTAGTCCAGAGCACATCTTCAAGCCAGAGTGTCCCCCCTGGCCCAACCTGGAACTCTGAGAGGGGGTAGGGTTCTCCCTCGATCCAGATCAGATCATCACTAGCGGCTCGAAGAACGTAGTGCCAGTTTCGCGAAAGGGCTTCTTGGGCCAAAGCGACTCTCCCAAACTCACCGTCGCCTAAGAGCACCACTGGAGCATCCTCAGGAATATGCGCAGCAGCCCGGTCCACGAGCTTCAAATGCTCGGTGGTAGGGAAATGCCCCTTCTGGCCCTTGCGCACAGACCAGGCCAATGGCAAGGCGCGACTCTGGTATCCACAAGCTGCCATCAGCATTTGACAATGACGACCAGCAGGGCTGGAATCGAGAATCAGTGGCAGCATATGTCGCCGACAGGCCCACACAAAGGGACGGATGAAGGCTGAGTAGAAACGATCTACTTCAACACCTGGGTTCATCAGAAACCGCCGTTGGCGTTGCACAAAACTCTTGTCCTGGCTACGAAGTGGGACTTCGCCAGCTACTTGGGTTTGTTGCACGCTTCGGGAACGAACCACTCCCGTAATCATCAAAGCAAGATTATTGACCCGATTGTGGTGCTCGTCCTGTAGGTTTTGATAAACACGATGTTTCACACTAACGTAGGTCCGCAAGCTATCACTCATCAGGCTATACTCCAGTGCGTGTTTACAGGATTATATCCGAATGTAGCTTGTTCCCCTAATTCCACTATTCTGAAAATAGCCCGAACAAGTTCGAGACTCCGGAGCCCTCAACTTGTTGAGGAATTTTCATGCTTCATGGTGCCCCGCAGGGGCATGGTGACTACTTACCAAATAGGTGTAGGGTAGTGAGATGAATTTTGACCCTTGCTAACTCACACAAATGAAAGGAGCGAGACGTATGGAAGAAAGAACTGTCGGCCAAATCCTCTGGGAGCGCCAGGTCTCCCGACGGGACTTTTTGAAGTTTTGCACCGTTATGGCCGGCACGTTGGCCTTACCCGTGGGGCTTGGCCCCAGGATTGCCGAGGCCCTGGAGAAGGCCAAGAAGCCCGCGGTGGTGTGGCTGGAATATCAGGACTGTGCCGGCTGTACCGAGTCCCTCCTCCGGGCCAATCGCCCTACGGTGGCCGAGCTGGTGCTGGACGTCCTTTCAGTAGATTACCACGAGACCATCATGGCCCCGTCTGGCAAACAGGCTGAGAAGTCTCTGGAAGACACCATCAAGGAGGGGGGGTACCTCACCATCGTGGAGGGTTCCGTCCCCACCAGGGACGACGGCATCTACTGCTGCATCGGCGGACGCACGGCCCTGGATATTCTACAGGAGGTGGCGGCCAACACCGCGGCGATCATCACCGTCGGAGCTTGCGCCTTCTACGGCGGCTGGCCAGCAACGACCCCTAACCCCACGGGGGCCAAGGGCGTCCAGGACGTGGTCTCCGGCGTGCCGATCATCAACCTGCCCGGCTGCCCTATGAACGTGGATAACCTCACAGCTACGGTCGTCCACTACCTCACCTTTGGCAGCCTGCCGGCCGTTGACGATCTGGGGCGTCCCCTCTTCGCCTATGGCCGACGCATCCACGACAACTGCGAGCGTCGTGGCCATTTCGACGCCGGCGAGTTTGTGCGTGAATGGGACGACGAGGGACACCGCAAGGGTTGGTGCCTCTACCAGATGGGTTGCAAAGGGCCAATCGCTTTCCATAACTGCCCCACCATCCGCTGGAACGAGGGCACCAGTTGGCCCGTAGGGGGCGGCCACGGTTGCATCGCCTGCGCAGCCCCCAGGTTCTGGGAGCGAGCGGCCTACGAGCCAGTGCCTATCCACGAGCTGACTCCGCCCACAACCTATCCTGGGGTCGAGGCGGCTCCTGAAGGACTCTCGCCGATGTCGGCAGGGGTTATCGGGGCAGCGGTGGGCGTCGCTGCTGGCGTGGCCGGCGCGGCAGTCGTGCGGGAGCTAACCAAAGAATCAGAGAATTAGTGATCAGGGGGCAGGAATCAGTTCCCCCGATTCCCTGATTGCCTATTTTACTGAAAAACTAAGGAGGAATGAATGTGGCTAACAAAATTGCCATAGATCCTATCACGCGCATTGAGGGACATCTGCGCATCGAGGCCCAGGTGGACGGTGGGCAGGTGACCGATGCCTGGAGTTCCAGCACCATGTTCCGGGGTATTGAGATCATCTTTGAGGGGCGCGATCCCCGCGATGCCTGGCTCATGGCCCAACGCATTTGCGGGGTGTGCACAACGGTTCACGCTCTCGCTTCCGTGCGAGCTGTTGAAAATGCTCTGGGGATCAGAATCCCCGAAAATGCCCGGATCATCCGGAACCTCATCTCGGGCATTCAGTACGTTCAAGACCACGTTATCCACTTCTACCATCTCCACGCTCTGGATTGGGTGGACATCGTCAGCGCTCTGGATGCTGACCCCGCCGCCACGGCCCAACTGGCCCAATCCATCTCCGATTGGCCCAGGTCCAGCGCGGACTATTTCCAGGGGGTGAAGGATAAACTGTCCGCCTTCGTGGGCGCCGGCCAACTGGGCCCCTTCGCCAATGCCTACTGGGGTCATTCAGCCTACAAGCTCCCTCCTGAGGCCAACCTGATGGCCGTGGCCCACTACCTGGAAGCCCTGGCCTGGCAGCGAGACGTCATCCGCGTCCACGCCATCCTGGGGAGCAAGAACCCCCATCCACAGACCTATCTGGTGGGCGGGATGTCCATTACGCTTGACCCCGATAGCGAATCGGCCATCAACGCCGATAAGCTGGCCTTCATCCGGATGCTGTTCGTCAAAGCGAAGCAATTCGTCGAGCAGGTCTACATCCCCGATCTCCTGGCGGTGGCTTCTTTCTACAAGGACTGGGCCGGCTACGGCGAGGGACTGGGCAACTTCCTGTCCTACGGCGAGTTCCCCGATGCGGCCGGCAACTTCCTCTTCCCTGACGGGGTCATCCTGAATAGAGACCTGGGCACGGTGCACCCGGTGGATCACGGGGAGATCACCGAGTGCGTCACCCACTCCTGGTACCAGTATGCCGCAGGAGATCAGGCTTCTAAGCATCCCTGGGATGGGGAGACGCAACCCAGCTACACCGGCCCTCAGCCTCCCTACGAGTTCCTGGAGACCGATGGGAAGTACACCTGGCTCAAGGCACCGCGCTACGAGGATCAAGCCATGGAGGTTGGACCACTGGCACGGATGTTGGTGGCTTATGCTGCCGGGCAGCCCCGCGTGAAAGAGGTGGTGGATAGCGTGCTGGGGACGCTAGAAGTCGGTCCCGAGGCGCTGTTCTCCACTCTGGGGCGCACCGCCGCCAGGGGCATCGAAACCCTGGTGGTTGCTGAGCAACTGATCGCCTGGCTCGATGAGCTGGCGGCCAATATGGGTGACGGTGATCTCAAGGTTCACAACGGGGAGAAGTGGGATCCGGCCACCTGGCCCAAGGAAGCCAAAGGCTGGGGACCCCACGAAGCCCCGCGTGGCGCTCTGGGGCACTGGGTGCACATCGTGGATCAAAAGATCGCCAACTATCAGTGCGTGGTGCCCTCGACGTGGAACGCCTCACCGCGGGACGCCGCAGGGCAGCCGGGGGCCTACGAAGCGGCACTGGTGGGCACGCCCGTCGCCGATCCGGAGCAGCCCGTCGAGATCCTGCGCACCATCCATTCCTTCGACCCCTGCATGGCCTGTGCCGTCCATGTGATGGATTCTCAGGGTCGTGAGCTGACCCGCGTCGAATTGGACGGGTGCATGTAGGTAGTGAAGAAGACACTGGTGCTTGGCCTGGGCAACGTCCTGCTGGGCGACGAGGGGGTAGGAGTGCGGGTGGTGGAGCGACTGCAAAAGCTCTACGAGTTCCCCCAAGAGGTACAGGTGCTGGACGGTGGCACCCTGGCCCTGGATCTCCTGCCCTATGTAGAAGACGCTGACCGCCTGTTGGTGATTGATGCCCTGGAAATGAGCGCGAAGCCAGGGACGGTGGCCCGTCTGGAGGGCAACGAAGTATCCGCCTTTCTGAGTGTCAAAATCTCCTCTCATCAGATGGGGCTGGCCGATCTCTTGGCCGCCGCTCGCCTGCGAGACCTCTATCCTGAAGAGTTGGTGCTCTGGGG
>CAZQDO010000253.1:0-1684 GCA_964592085.1 uncultured Anaerolineae bacterium
AACCGGCCAGGATCGGCATCTCCTGCCTGCCCCACCGTCCATCCTGTCCTGGTTGACGTGCCCGATGCCACTGAGGGTATCGGCGCCATATTCTAAAACAAAAAAGGCAGGCCTCGCCAGGATGAACCTGGTGAGGCCTGCCCTTTTTCGGGTAGCGCCGGGACTGCGCCCGGCGCTACCTGGTGAAAACTGTCTTCAAGGGTTTCTTCTGGTCGGTTGCCATTCCCTCGGCGCCATTGTCGTCATTCCTCCCTCTCCCCGGCCCGATCAATCGTCGGCGTAGACATCCAGTTCCTCGTTCGCTGCCGCCAGTTGAGTTCGGAGCCGATACCACTCATTGATCAGCCTGATGATGAAGGCGGTCAGCGTGGTCGGGTCTACCCCGGAGAGTATTGAGCGCACCTGATCGGGTGAGTGGCGCCTGGTCTGCCAGTAGAATTCGAGAAAGTCGCCTGAGACGACGGCTTGTTTGATGGACTTGCTCATTTTGTCTTGTCCCTCCTAGAACAGAGAAAGCTGCCGAATGCCTGAAACTAATCCCCGGGCCGGGTCGAACCCGTGGCGATATTCATCCAGAATAACCGGCAACTCGTTGGTGCCGGTGGGCCGGCCCCGGCTATCCCAGCCGATGTCCTCGCAGACAGCCATGTAGATCCAGTAGTCCCCGTTGCTGTCTGTCCTGAACGGCGCCGGAACGGCCTTGCGTTCCGCCACCAGGACGCTGGTCTTCGAGGCTGTCCCTTGCCAGTAAAAAGTGACCCGGGGCAGGGAGATCGAGGCACGCAGATAACACTGCTCCAGCAGCCAATCCCGGATAGGCTGAGTGCTGCGATTAGCCAGCACGGAATCGGGCAGGATGATGGACAGCACCCCGCCGGGATTGAGCAGCCGGACGGCGACCTCCAATCCCAGGCACTCGGCACTGGAGTACAGGCCCAGGTCCAGGTCCGGCGGCCGGTCCTGCGGAGCCTCGCCGAAGGGCGGGTTGGCCACCACCAGGTTCTGGCCGACGAACTCTCGCCAGATCATCCAGGTATTGCCACGGACGATACACGCCTCGGGGTAGAGAAGCTGCGCGATATCCACCTCATGCTGGAGGATCTCGATGCCGGTAGCCTGAGTGGTCGGGGGCAGGTGCTGGAAGAAGGGGCCAATGCCACACCAGGGGTCGATGGCTGTAACAGGTGCCCGGTCCAGCGTGGCCAGTCCCATCTCGACCACAAACTCGGCCAGGACGGGGGGCGTAAAAAAGGCACTGGACCAATCACCAGTACCTATGTAGAACTCCTGCAGTTCCCGCCTTTCGGCATGGCTCAGGTTGCCGATCCCCTTCGCCAGCAGCTCATCGACGCGCTGCTGGCGCCCCCAGTGCTGCTCGTTCAATCGCCGTCTTCTCATGGGCACCCTCCTCTGCTTCCGACGGCACCGGCCGCCAGCCGGTCTTCTCCCACACCCCCCGGCATCCGGCGTGGGAACGTTCATCCACCTGGGCGAGCGTCTCTTTGGCCACCTGGTGGCCGCAGACCGGGCAGATATCCCCCCGGACGACCTGCCACTCCTCGACGTGATTGAGATCGTCTACCCGGGGAACCGGCTTGACCACGTACCAGGCCGGCCAGGCGCACGTCGCGCGCTGCCCCCGGTCGTCGCGCCCGACGAGCCAATGATGGAGCATGTAATACTC
>CAZQDO010000253.1:1694-8395 GCA_964592085.1 uncultured Anaerolineae bacterium
CAGTTTCTCTCAGCGACTCCACGTCGAGGCGACTCAGCGCCAGGGTCGCTATCTCCAGGTGCCAGCGCTCGGTCTCGTTCAACTCCACACGACGCACACAGGCGCATTGCGGCCACGGATCGTCGTCGCCGTCGATGTCCCAACTCCTGGCGTAAAACCGGGAGATGTCGACCGGGGAAGGTGCCCGCCCTGTCAAGCGCCAGTCGTAGAGACCGAGCACGCGGCACTTATGCAGGCCCGGTCGCAGCCCGACGTCGTCGTCACCGGTCAGCCAGGGGCTGCCGGGCTGGCACGCGTCGAAACCTCCACACAGTGCAGGATCGTACGCCAGGTCGCGGGGATCTCCCGTCACGGCCTCCAGGTTCAGCAGGAGACGCAGGCCCTCGACCATCGGCAAGATGTACCTGGTGGCGGTCGGCCAATAGTCCCTCCACGTCAACACGCAAGCGAAAGAATCTTCACGTATAGCGGTGACCTCGAAGCGGGCATTGCACCGGCACCAGACCGAGGACATCTCGATGGTGACGAAATCGGTGCCCCCGCAGAGCGGGCACCTGATGATGTTGAACGGCGCCGGGGCCGGGTGTTCGCGGTCCAGCGCCAATCCCATTTCCGCCAAAACGGCTTGGACTCGATCATTAACAGCGTTCATAGTTGTCTTCTCCCTCTTTGTACATTCACGAAACGATGTACATTCCTGGCGCTCAGTACGCAGCGCCTGTGTCTATGCTCACGACCGGCAAGGCGTTGGTATATGGGAATCACCTTCGCCGGTGCTCCGGACAGGTGTCCGGTCCTGGTGTTGGTAAAGACTGAGAACCTCCTTCTTTACTCTCGCTCAATGCGTGGCAGTTGAGTACCCACCGGGAATGGCCCGTACGGCTCAAGGCGGTGGCCAGCCTGCCAGTTCGAGCCGATAAGCCGGATACACTGCTCGACAGAGGGCTCCTGCGGCCCACCCAGGGCCGGATACAGGTCAACCCCGCCGGAAGACCAGAAGTGGGCGATGACCCACAGCCAGTCGTCGGTATCTTCCGCAATCCCAAGCCGGCTGCCTCCCTTCAGCTGGCGGGCCAGCTCATCGTAGTCAGGCATCAGACAGCCTCCTTGTTCCAGTGAAAACTATGTACGCGGACACCAGTCTGCAGGAAGTCGCCCGGCAGGGGCTCGCCGCTGCGATCGGTGAACGCCAGGCCGACGTCCTCCAGATATCCCTCCAGCCCTGGCGGGATCCGCTCCACGAAGTGATCGGGGGCGACGAAGACGGCCCGGCCGCCGGGCTTCAGGGCACGGGCCGCCAGCTCCAGGAACAGGTATTCGGTCTGCGTGGCGTGCCAGCCACGCGAGCGGGGCCGACCGGATCTATCTTCCGGACCGAGGTGCTTGCCGCCGCCGAAGGGCGGGTTGCAGACTACCAGGTCAAACCGCCCGACCAGGTCGTCGGCGTGTTGAAAGACACTCCGGTTGAACCACTCGACCCAGGGGAAGAGCCTGGCTCCGATCCGGTAGGCCTGAGGCTCAATTTCGTAGGCCGTCACGCAGATACCCACGCTGGCCCACGCTGGGGAGCCTATGTTGGCCAACAATGCCAGGGGATGGATCAGGTGCCCGATGCCCGCCGCCGGTTCGAGAATCTCCATACCATCCCACAGCGCCACGTTCTTCAGCGCCTCGCGCCCGGCCTCCAGCGGGGTGAAGAACTGTTCGCTCCACGCCGGGTTGGACGGCGTGTAAGTCCGCAGCACGAACTCCGGCGTGAGCTGCGGCACACGTGGCCGGCGCTGCTCGGGGTACTCCCGGTAAGGGCGGCCCTCCAGCCAGGCCAGGATGCGCTGATTGGCCTTCACTTGATCCGCTGTAAGAGCTTTTGCCATCGCTCGTCTTCTCCTTTCTCTGCCTGCTCGGCCACGTGGGCCGACCATTCTTCAGCGCTTTTTGTCTCGGACACGTCGCGGCGCTGGATCTTGTCCTCGTACCAACTCCCGCCACTGAAAGACGACCAGCGTAACACGCTCAGCGTCTTTTTGTTCACCCGCAAGACGTGCATCCAGTCCGTCACGCCGCCGCCGGTGACGTAGCGGATGCGCGCCGCGCCGCCTTTCTCCACGTCCAGGTCGGGCTTGCTCATCCTCTCGTGGGCAGCCATCAGCACCTGCCCGATGGTGTAGTGCTCGTGCGTGCGGTACTCCTCGGCGCTCAAGGCCTGGCGGATCTCTGCCTTCTTCACCGTCCGGGTGAAGGCATGCGTCATAGGCCGCTCCTCCCAGCGGTAGGTATCCAGGACGGTGACGCTCTTGGGGTTGACCCGGATGATGGGCACCCAGTAGGCGGGGTAACGGTTCTTGATCGCCCCGCCCACCTCCAGGACCACCTCGCCCCGGTCGACGGGCACGCCGCCGCTGCGCCTGTAAAGCTCGCGCTGGTAGTCCAGCACCATCTCCAGGTGATCGATCCAGCGCTGGCAGCGGGCCACGTGGGCGTCCCAGCCCGACATGTCGTTGCCCCACAACACCCACTTCGCCCTCTCCTCGTCGCTCATCTGGTGCTGCCAACGCCGCAAGTCGGCCTCGAACTTCTCGATGCGGCGGAAGATGACGTCGGGCCGCTCCTTGTAGGTGGCGTGGCGCTCGGCGGCCTTCTGGCGCTCGGCCCAATAGTCGGCCTTGTCCTCTTCCCAGATCTTACGGCGCATGGCGGCGTCGGCCAGCTTCTGGACGCGGCGCGCGTGTCGTTCCGAGTGGTGGCCGATGAGGATGGGCTGGCCGGGCGGGATGGGGTCCAGTAGATCGTCGAGACGCTGCTGCTCGGCCTGCGCCCGCGCCTCGGCATTGTCGGCGTAGCGACCGAAGCGCTCCAGGCGGTAGGCCAGGCCGCAGTCGTCGTCCACGATGAACTCGATCTCGTCCACGTAACCCAGGATGGCGTCCTCGCGCTCGGGGGTCCAGACCCCGCTCAGGCACTTGCTGCCCCGCCACCAGGCCAGGCCCAGTTTCTTGAGAGCCAGGAACTCCTCGCGGGGGATGCGGTCGCCCTGGTCGAGAAAGAGCTTCAAACGGTCGTCGTGCAGGTTGTAGGTTGCGGTGTGCATGGTTTGCCTCCTTTTAGCTTATGACTTATGATTTTCTGTTGGGGTGGAAGTAACTCCGGTTGCAATACGTTGGTGTGGTTGGTTTGGTGTGTTCTGGACAAACAGCGCGGGCCAGTATACAATTGGCAGGGTATGGACGTCCTCAAGCATATCCGTGAGCGAGTGAGTAGAGATGACTACGAGTTCTCGATCCACGCTGAGCGTGAACGCGAGAATGAGCACATCTTGGTTGAAGAGTTGGAGCAGAGTATTACAGTTGGAGAATTGTTAGAGGACTATCCAGACGATCCCAGGGGGCACAGTTGTCTGGTCGTGGGTTTTACGCAGGCCGGCCGGGCGATACATAGTGTTTGGGGGCTACTGCCTGACGGCCGAGTCCGCGTCATAACGGTGTACATCCCCTTGCCTCCCAAGTGGATTGACCCCAGGACGCGCAGGAGTGGAACATGATGCCGTGTAGCTATTGTGATGGTGAATTAGAAGAACGCAAGGTGCAATACGAATATCGCTGGGAAGGTAAGCTGTTCGTCTTCGAAGATGTGCCGGCCCGCGTATGTCGCCAGTGCGGCGAGAAGTATTTCGATGCCAAGGTTGTAAAAGCAATGGAGAGGGCCGTGCTAAACCAGTTGGAACCGAAGCGCATTTTGCAGGTGCCGGTCTTTTCCTATCCTGAACTGGTGGCGGCTTGAGGTCGCTTCAGGCCGATCGTATGCGGCAGCCTGCGTGACTGGAAGCGATAAGACTTCACCGCCGCTCAGGGATTTTCCTGAAACCTGTTCTGGAAACCTCGTAGAAGTCGCCGCCGGACTGAATCACGTCGCCGACACTCATCGAGGTGTGCCCCCGTGTACACGGGGGCTGGACCAGCTCGCGAGCCTCGCCGTTTGGGCTCCAGTATTCGCCCTGCATCGCCCACCATGCCTGCTCCAGCGAATCGGCCTCGACCTCACACAGAAAGACGTGCGTCCTGGCGAGGTCCTCGATGACCAGACCCGGGTCCTCCAGGAACGTCGGGTCTATTGCGTAGTAGACTTCGTACTTCATCGGATGCCTTCCTTTCGATTTGAAATGACTCAAACGGCGTCTAAAGAGTAGCCCCGGCGGCTCGACGGCCGCCAGGGCAACAAAAGGGGTGGAAGTACTGTTGAAGTGGTATAATTGTGTTACGGGCCACGCGCTTTGAGAGGGATTGGCCGAATGATGTGAGTTGGGGAGGAGACAAGAAAGAGGACTAAGAGGCCCTCTGGGAGATAAGGCAAGCCGGGTGGAGTGTGGCCGACGACCACACTTTACCGACTTACAGCCGACGATTAGTCTCTATCTTCGCTTAGTTTCTCTGCGCCTCCCCTGCTCACGCCACCTGGCTCGCTGCGCTTCTTTCTCCTCTTCGGTCATAGCAGTACGGCGGGCATGGTAGCGACGACGGGCGGTGTTTAGCCGCTTACGATGAGCATCACGCAGGTGGGCGCGGTATTCGAGATAGGCCGGGTGTTCGTCTGGCTCCAACTCGGATGTTTTGTATCCTTGGCTCAGTTTCTCTATAGCTTGATGAAGCGTACCACTATGTTTCCGTGGCCAGGATAGTTTTTCCTGTGCTTCGGGTGACAACGCCGGATTGCTCTTTAAGCGCAGGCAGGTTGCGTAGATATATGGTGTGTCTGGGCAAACAACTGGTTGGCAGAGACCATCAAAGCATCGGCCTGAGATTGCAGCATAGTGCCATAGCGCCGCTGAACTTCCGCGGTACGCTCGGTCAGCTTGGCAAAGAAGGGCTCCAGCCCCTCCCACACCTTGGCGGCAGTGCCAAAGCAGGGGTTCGCCATCACTTCCTCCTGTGCCCAGCCCCAGATAGCCTCGTCGGCGTTGAAGTCGGGGCTGTAGGCTGGCAGGGCGACCAGCCGCAGCTTGAGGTTAGGCGTAGCCAGGTACTCTCGCAGCTTTGGTCCGCGATGGGCCGGACTGTTGTCCCAGGTCACGATCAACGGCTCGCTGTACTTCGCGCGCAGATGTTGCAGAAAGGCAACTGAGGTTTCCGCCGTGCAGTTCTCGGTCACGGCCATGGACTCCACCTTCCCTGTTTCCAGACACACTCCCGAATAGTAGGTGGCATTCTCACCCAACCCATGGCTGGTCGAGTCGGCCCAGGCCGGTTCGCCCCGCAGCGCCTACTTAGTCCGCAGCTCGACATCGACCCGGAAGTGGGCTTCCTCCACAAAAAAGATCGGCTCTACACAGATTTGTGGGGTGAAGATTGGTTAGCATCAGGCTCTCTCTAGCTGCCCCCCATATCTGGCCGCGAGGGGCTTGGTCTCCCCATATGTGGTAGTGTGTAGAGAGTTGACCCTTCTGGGGCTTTCTGTACCCCACAAATCTGCGTAGAGCCAAAAGATCTTGGTCCCGTTGGTCTGGGCCTCACTGCGCAATTGTGATATAATGATACTCAAGAACGCAGGTGAATTTGCGTTGTTGATTGAAGACAAATCTGGATAAATTTCTAATACGATTAATCTGGTTGAGTGGATTTCCAGTGTCGGCTGTCGTATCCGTTCGGTGGCTTGACAGCGGGGACGGCACTAGTGAAGATCAACCCATATGTTACTGGAAATCCGATTGGAAACAGCCCTGCCATTATTGGGCGTGCCGACGTGTTACGCGAAGTGCCTCGCGTCCTACGCCATCATCAAAGTAACGCTATCCTCCTATACGGCCAGTGGTGCATCGGCAAGACTTCTAGTCTGCAACACATAGCAGCCTGGCTACCTCGCGAAGGCACGTACACCTGGTCTACTTTGACTTCAAGACAAAGCCACCTGGCCCTTAGGCCGCGTGCTGCTGGAATTGGCGTATACTGTGGCTGAAACTCTAAGTCATTCCACCCCCGACCTCGGCCGTGACCCTGAAGAAGCCTTCCGTCTAAAATGGCTCCCGGGTATCCTGGGCGATTTGCCGGTTGGGTGTTCCTCATTTTACTATATGAAGATACTAGGAACCTATCGGAAAGCCCACACTCTACCAGAGATAAGGATTACGCCTTCCTTTGCACTGCCAGGAACGCCGTCCAGTTTAATGAGCGGCGTTTTTTGCTGTTGATGCAAACAGACCCCCACTAACCTGCTGCCAAATTGAGAGAAAGAACCATGTACGAATTGCTATTTGGCTATGGTATCCGTCTCTTCGATGCTTTGATCATCCTGCTCTTTATAGTAGTAGCAGGTGCTTTCAGTTATCGGGTCATGCGGCAACGCTGGCAGGCGAAGCAGAACCGGTTGGTGACCGAGTTAAGCCAGGCTCAACATGGCGTAGAGGCACTGATGAAGGAATTAGAGGAGACACAAAAGCGTTATGATCCCGCGTATTGGCGTGCTTTACACGATCATTTGCACGACGCTGTAGGCCATGAGTTTGGCAAGAGATTGCACTGGATCGCTGTCAAAAGCACTGAAGTGATGAACGGGTTGCGACCGGACCAGGTTGATCTACGTGAGAAACAATCACTGATAGCAGCCCAGGCCCATGAGCTGTTGCGGCATGCCGAAAACGTCGTGGGGCTATTTGCGCTGGAACCCAAGTTGCCTGAACGTGAGTTAGTCAATTTACAGGGTCTAATAGACGG
>CAZQDO010000254.1:0-8361 GCA_964592085.1 uncultured Anaerolineae bacterium
GGTGACGGCCCCGTCGTAGGGGATCTCCCGCTGCTGCTCCAGGCCCATGAAGTAGCGATGAACCTCGATGTGCTCCTCGAGTACCTGATACTGGCCGGGGACGGTCACACTCAGGTCTGCCTCTGGGCGGAGCTCGTCCAGGTGGGTGCGCTCCAGGAAGTCGGCGTGCTCGGCTTTCAGAATCAGGTCGTCGGGCTGCGTGTCGGGCGAGAGAGGCACTTTGGTGCGGACCTCGGTCACGTAGGCCTGGATGGTCGGCGTGCCGAGTTGCCGAGCAACCGAGACACGGTGATTGCCGTCGAGCACAAAATAAGTATCGCCCATCTGATAGACCTGGATAGGCGGTAACCCGCTCAAATCGGTCTGGGCTACCTTAACCCTCACCCATCGGTCTTCGTCGCTGTCTTGCCGGGGTAAGAAGCTGCGGGTAAAGTCGGTGTAGCGTCCCACGCTCCCGATGATGGCATCCAACGGGATGTCCTTCAATTCCTGCTTCCCTCCCCCCGTGACCTTCAGCTTTTCGCGCACTTCTTCGTAGGAGAGGAGATTCGCCGATTTGCCGGTCAGGCGAGCCATGATCTGCTCCATAGCGGCCTGGCGGCGGGCGCGGCGAAAGTCTTGCACGGCCAACGAGAAGTTCAGGATACTCTGTTCTGTCACAACAGCAGCCTCCGGTTATCCCTCACGCAGCATCCCTCCAATGAATCACCTGATAGCCGTAGGTATTCACCACCTGGGTATCGCGGTACATTGTGCGAATAGTGGTATGGGGGCTGTAGACGTGCTGGTGGCCGTGGATGAGGTAGCGAGGGCGATAGGTGCCCATCATACGCAGAAAGGTCTTGAACCCGGTGTGGCAGAGATCGGTGCCGTCGTGGATGCCGTAGGGCGGGGCATGGGTGATCAGGATGTCCAGAAACCGGCCATGCCGCAGCTTATTCATCCACAGGGCCGGGGCCATCCGTAGCGCCTTCCAGCGCATGTCCTGTTCGGAATACTGGTGATTGCCCTGACCGCTGTAGCGTATCGAGCCTTCCAGTCCGCCGATGAGTAACCCCTTGACTTGTACCACCCGTTCGTCCACGTTGATGCCTCCCAGGGGCGCGTGTTTGAACTCGCCATTGGCGGTGTGGATCCCCAGGTCGTGGTTGCCGAACACGTAGAGCAGGGGCACGCCGAGCATAGTAACGATGAATTCCAGGTAGTAGGGTGGCAGGTCGCCACAGGCCAGCACCAGCTCCACGTCGTCAAATCGCTGTTTGACAGCCGGGCTGTAGATGCTCTCTATTACCTTGTCGCTGACGGTCAAGATTTTCATTTCTGTAAATCGGGCAAGAAGTCGTTAAGCAAAGGTGCCAGGCTTCCTTCTTGCTCCAGAGCCCGTCCCCGGGCGGCTTGGGCCTGGCGGCACGCCCCGGGGACGGGGCTAATGAGCGAGTGATTTCTGTCTGCTCCAGAGCCCGTCCCCGGGCGGCTTCGGCATGGGAGACACCCCGGTGACGGGGCTGATGAGCGAGTGATTTCTGTCTGCTCCAGAGCTCGTCCTCGGGCGACTTTGGCATGGGAGACGCCCCGAGGACGGGGCTAATGAGCGAGTGGGTTCTGTCTGCTCCAGAGCCCGTCCCCGGGCGACTTCAGCACAGGATCCGTGAACAGGGCATAGGAGCAAGCAAGACTCGGCGAGCAAACATGCTCAATGCACTACAACTATACCAGCCATGGCCGCACATCATCAACTGGAATAATCGGCCCCTGTCCACGATCATAGAAGCACGCACTGGAATAGCGGTAGTCAGCACGATCAGCCACCAGATTCCAGCGCTTGTTGGTGGGATTGTTGTGTGTGTATTCCACCTTTTCGTGCAAGAACTCGACGCTGTATACGCTTTTCGCCTCTGTTTTCTGCCAAATGCGGTGGTTCTTACCCGGTTCAGCATGTGCGGCAAAGATTGTCAGCCAATCGTCCCGCCCTTCGCGACGTAGCACCTTCAGGATCTCATGGGCGGTGTAGGAAGCGAAGGACTCCAGCACATGAGAGATTTCAAACGGATCACATGGTTTGCCGATCCAGTGCAGGTGAGTGGGCATCACTACGAAAGCGAACAAGAGAATCCGCTCCTGCTCGCGGTGCCACTGCAACGAGTTCAACGCGATGGATGCGTATTGCTGGTGCGCAAACAGGGGCTGCCACTCCACGAGAGTGCTTGTTACGAAGTAGAGATGGGTTGGGTCGTGTATAGGTTTGAAAGTCATTGGGTGCTCCCCTTCAACTGGATTATTGCTCCACAATGGCGCCCCGGGGACGGGGCTTGTGAGCATGATGCCAGACTTCCTTCTTGCCCCAGAGCCCGTCCCCGGGCAGCTTCGGCATGCACGCCCCGGGGACGGGGCTGATGAGCGGATGGCTGGGGCACCGCGCTTTATGCTGCCTCCAATTCAGAAGTACAGTGTGGGCAGCGGGTGGCTTTGAGCGGAATGGTGGACAGGCAGTGTGGGCACTCCTTGGTGGTCGGCTCGGCTGGCGGAGCTTCCTCTTGCCGCTGGAAGCGGTTGATGCTGCGGATGAGGAGAAACACGGCAAAGGCAACTATGACGAAGCTGATGAGGGTGTTCACGAACACGCCATAGTTGACCGTGACCGCGCCGGCTGCCTGCGCGTCCGCCAGGGAAGCGTATGGCCCAGCAACGGCGCCCTCCTTCAAAACCATGAAGAGGTTGGAGAAATCCACGTCCCCCAACAGCAGGCCGATGGGCGGCATCAGGACGTCGTTCACCAATGAGGTGACGATCTGGCCGAAAGCCGCACCGATGATGATGCCGACGGCCATGTCAATCACGTTGCCCCGCATAGCGAACTCTCTGAATTCTTTCAGCATTTTAGGTCCTCCTTTTCAAAGATCAATGTGTAATAGAAGGCGTTGCCCGCCCTTTTCTTCAACTGGAACCCAGCGGCGGCCGCCTTCCGTGTGAGCGTCTTGGCGCGCGGATAGTCGGGGTCCCACAGGAACTCGCTGAAGGCCAGTGTGCCCGAAGGCGATAGCAGCCGATGAAACTCCCTCATGGCCCTATCGGGTTCAGGGATCTCGCCGATGACGGCGATCATGTAGATGGCGTCGGAAAAGCCATCCGCAAAGGGGAGATCATACACGTTGGCGACCTTGGCCTCAATGTTGTCTACCCCTTCCGCCTGGGCTCTACGCCTGACCCGCTCGATCATCCTGGGTTCGATGTCAATGGTCACCACTTTGCCCCTGTCCCCCACTCGCCGGGCGGTGGCCACAGAATAGGTGCCGTTTCCAGGGCCGACCTCCAGAACAGTCATCCCCGGCTCGATCCCGTGTCTGGCAGGAGTTTCAACTGGGGGCTGAATCCTGTGTCGCAGGGGATTGTCAATGACGTTGGCCATGAACTGGGGCATGGGGAACTTGTAGAAGTGGCGCGCGATCCTGATGATGGTGTGGAGGACGATCACCAAGATGGGCAATCCGATGACGACACGGATCAGGGATCGAAACATGGCGGGCATTTTCCTCCGCATTCAATGAGATCAGTCCAATCGGCGCAACTGGCGGGCGGACAGGCACATTCCCACGGCCAGGCTGAGGGCGGCGAATCCTGTCAGCTTGAGCAGCGTCGCTGTCCAGTTGGCCGGCCAGGCGTGGAAGAGGATCAGGTCGCGCAGCGGGTCTACGGCGTGGGTGTTCGGGAAGAGCCAGGCGATCCACAGTACTTCGCTGGGATAGTAGCGTACCGGGCCCATCCCGCCACCGATGAAGAAGGCGATGGCGCTGATCAGAATCAAGGCCACTGCCCCGGCCATGTATTGCCGCGCTCGCAGCCCGACGAGGAGAGCAAGGGCAATCCAGAAGAGGCCCACCAGGCCAGCCAGAAGCCACATTGCCAGCAAGTGCTGGTTCGGCCAGACGCCTGCCCACAGATAAAGAAGACCCAACAGGGCTGTGCCCGTCAGCAGGCCCATGACGAGCGCGAGCAGCACTTTGGGGAGCAGCACCCACGCCAGGGAGCGGGGCGTCAACCCGAATTCCAGCGTGATCCCCGCTACCTGCTCTTTGTAGGTCAGCATGAAGACGTTGAACATCCCGCCCAGGCTGACGCCGAGTAGCACCAACCCCACCCCGATGAGGGGAAACCATCCGATCATCTCCGGGCGCGGATACTCTTCAGCCAGGGCGAGTGGCGGGCTGGGCTGACCAGCCTTCTCGTAGAAACGCCACAGGATTTCCGCGGCATAGATGCGGTGGTTCTTGGCCCGGTCGTCGTTGTAGTTGCTGAAGTGCATCTCCAACGCCGGGTTCTGGCCAGCCTCCAACCGCTCTGAGAAATCCGTGGGGATGACCCACACCCCCTCGATGCGGTACTGGTAGTAGACGTGCCATGCCTCGTCTTCCGCCAGGTCGAGAACGTCGTAGTACGGTGTTCCAAACGGGGAGATCACCTCGCCGACCGTTTCGCGCAGGACGCCCCCCCACGGCCCGGCGTCGTGGTTCAGCACCGCGATGCCGAAAGAGAGCCGTCCGCCAAACAACAGGCCGAAGGCGATCAGCATGGCGGAAGGGGCGATGAATCCCCCCATGATCGAGATGGGGTCACGTCGCCAGGCCTTGATTTCGGTGAGGAGCAATAACCAGAAGCGTTTCATGTTCTGTCCTTCGGTCGGAGTCCCCAACTTGTTGGGATTCTTCTCGACCGCAAACTGATAGCCGGGTGGGGACAGCCCGAACAAGTTCGGGACTCCGTCGCCCCCGCTTGGCTCGCTTTCGATCCGTATCACGAAGCACGCACCACGCGCCAGTAATAGACGAGGACCGTGATTGCCAATATGCCCGTGCTGAAAAGCGTGAGTACGAGGGCTGAGAGCTGGGGTGTGCCGACGGTCGTTCCGTAGTAGCGCGGGAAGAGGAGTTCGACGGCGTGGGTGTTGGGTGTCAGCCGACTGATCCGCTCGAACAACCCGCCAAAGCTGGCTGCCAGGCCGAAGGCGCTCCCGACGATCCAGCCCCCCAGCGTGGTGAGGAGACCCACCACCAGCGTCGGGATGCTGCGGCGCAGCACCAGCCCGCTGGCCGTACCCAGGCTGCTGGCGATGATGGCCATCGGCAGCAGGATCAGCCCCACCTGCCAGATTGAATCGGGCCAGACACCCGTGTGCCAGCCCAGTGTGACTAGCAGCACGCCCGCTGAGAGCAACGCCAGGAACACCAGCCGGGTCAGGCGAGCTGCCAGGGGCAAGGCTGGCGCGGCGGGGGCCAGGCGAACCTCCATGATGGTGCCGAACTCGAAATCCTGGGCGGTGAGAATCCCCCCGATGAAGCCCGCCAGGAAGGTCGCCATCGGCAACATGGCCATGCCGTAGTAGATGACGTAGGGCACATCGCGCGGCAGCCAGGGGCGTTCTTGGACGGTAACAGCTCGCTCGCCAAGCGCGTCGTTCCACAATCGGAGCGCGGCCGCCGTCAGCCGGTTGCGGAAGTTCTTGACCTGATTGTTGTCAATCAGGCCGAAACGCTGCACCGCCGTCGGCACGCCGTGGCGCGTTTCAACGGCCACGACCTGTGACAACTGCTCATTTGCCTCATTGGGGCTGACGATGATCGGGTTGATGTACGGTTCGCCGATGGGCGACCCAACCTCCCGCATCGCTGCCACCAGTGCACGGCCCTCGTCGGTCACTGGCTGGATCACGTTCACGTCCCAGGTCGGGTAGACCAGGATGGAGGACATCAACACAAACAGGATAGCTGGCTGAAAGATGGCGATCAGGTGGACGAGTACAGCCGTACGAGCCAGTTTGAATTCGTTGAGAACAAGCAATCGGAAACGGGTCATCACTTCGCTCCACTCAGCAGAGGCGACTCCCATGCCGCGAAGGCGACCGCCCATTTGCGGGCGTGGCACTAGGCGCCGCATCGCCCTGAGCTAAAGCTCTGGGCTAAAAGAACGAAGCCCTACGGGCTAAAATCAGCCCCGAAGCATGTCCTGAGCCCGCCGAAGGGGGGCTTTGTTCTCTCAGCGCGGGGGCTTCAGCCCTGCGCGGGCTTACTCCCTGAGCGCGCGTCCCGTGTGATGCAGGAACACGTCATCCAACGAAGGCCGCGCCATACGGACCGATTCCAGGCGATGGGCGGCGGTCACGCGGGTAACCAAGTCGCCGACGATGGTTTCGGCGTCGCGCACTTCGAGGCGCAACTGGTCTGGCTCAGGGCGGGTGATGGCTTGCACCCCCAGGTCGGCAAACAGGGCTTGCGGGTCTTCGATGACGGGGATGGTGCGCAGGGTGACGATGTCGCGCCCCAGGGCGGCTTTGAGGCTTTCGGGCGTGTCCAGGGCGATGGCTTGGCCGTGATCAATGATGACCAGCCGGTCGCAGAGAGCGTCGGCTTCGGCCATGTCGTTGGTGGAGACGATGAAGGTCTTGCCGTGGGCCTGCTGCTGTTTGATGTGCTCCCAGAGGGCGTGCGTGCCCTGGACATCCACGCCGATGGTCGGCTCGTCGAACAGAATGATCTCAGGATCGTGCAGCAGCGCGCGGGCCAGGGCAAGCCTTCGCCTCATTCCGCCTGAATAGGTTCGCACGGGATCTTTGCGCCGCTCCCACAGATTCATTAACCTGAGCAGGTCGCCTATCCGCCCTCTGATATCTGACAGGTCTTGGCAATACAGCGCCGCGTGATGCCACAGGTTATCCAGGGCGTTCAGATCGGCGTAAAGGTTTGTCTCCTGAGGCACCAGGCCGATGCGCTGACGGACTTGTCGTGGCTCCTTTTCTGGATCGAACCCCAGCACGCTGATCTCGCCGCCGTGCCGCCTCAGCAGGCCAACGATCAGGTTGACGGTCGTCGTCTTGCCCGCGCCGTTGGGCCCCAGCAGGCCAAAGACCTCGCCTGGCCGTACCTCGAACGACAGGTCCTTTACGGCCACCAGGTCTCCAAAGTGCCGCGTGGCAGATTTTACGGTGATTGCACTTTTCACTGGTTCCTCCAGTTTGCTGAATGTTCCCCATCTACTCCGTTTCTCTGGGACTCAGGCCGTCAAACAGGATAGTAGCTAGCACCTCAGGCAGGTCGTCCCATTTCGATTGGAGTAGCTCATCGCCGAGAATCCGCAAAAGGAGCAGGCCGAGGAAGGTGCTCTGAACGGCGCGCACCGCCAATGGCACGTTGATGGGCCGTATGTGCCCTAGCTTGACGCGTGCTTGGATGTATTGCTCAAATAGTGTCGTGGTTGGCTGCACGAACTGTTGGCGAAAGCGCTCACGCAGCTCAGGGTTGACCAACATCTCCGGCAGGATGGCCTGGACCATCTCATCGTTCTGGTGGATGAGTCCCAGGCGATGACGAAAGACCGCGATCAAAAAGTCGCGGGCATCACTTTGTAGAGCATCGGCCAATTCCTCGTCCAGGTTCTCCAATTCAGCCAGGCGGGTCATGATGCCAATTAACAGGTCGGGCTTGCTGGCAAAGTAGTTGTAGATAGTCCCCTCTGACACGCCGGCTGTCTGGGCTATCTCTTTGGTGGTGGCACGGTGAAAGCCCTTCTCGGCGAACACCGCAGCGGCAGCGTCGAGGATCTGGTTGCGTCGCGCTTCAATCAGTTGCTGTCGGATGGGGTCTGGTGAAGTAGGCATGTGCCCCTCCTTGCGGATTGAGCTTATACTCATCTGTGTGAGGTGTCGCTCATGTCAGTGAGTGCTCACTCACTGCTATTATACACCCAAAA
Organism: uncultured Anaerolineae bacterium; assembly: GCA_964592085.1. GTDB lineage: Bacteria > Chloroflexota > Anaerolineae > VGOG01 > VGOG01 > CAZQDO01. The sequence continues at coordinate 7,738 of CAZQDO010000254.1, forward strand.
GGAGGGTTTGTCAAATGCAGGCATTGGTCTTGTCAAGAAATCCACAGGGGGTGATGTGGACAGGTTGCGCCCTCATTTTCGCGCCACTGCCACCAATCTCCTGGCCAGGTGGTCGTACGCCCTGCCCTCAAGATCTCCATAAGCGTCAACGTGCGCAAAACCGCACTCGGTCAATAACGAGGCCAGTTCCATGGCTGAATAGATGCGGTGCGAAAAATTGACCTCAGCACGGTTGTTGTCTGCGAAAATGATCCAGCGACTCTCCATCCAACTCCAGTTTTTGGTGATCTTTCGCTCCTCCAGGATTAGCACCCCGTTTTCCTCATCCCAGTCCCTCTTGCGAAAGACGCGGGCCAGAATTTCCTTGCCCATCATGTCTATGAGAAAGGCGCCGCCCGATTTGAGGGAGCGGTACACGTTCGTGGCAACCTGGCGGTCCTCTTCTGGGTCCTCGAAATAGCCGAAGGACGTGAACAGGTTGACCACCGCGTCGAAAGCATCCGGCCTGCAAAAATTCCTCACGTCCTCTTGGACGAACTCGGCCTTCAGCCCTTCCGCCTCCGCCTGTCAGGCTGCTCTATCCAGATATGGCTGCGTTCTGTCTACTCCCGTCACCTGGAATCC
>CAZQDO010000255.1:0-8358 GCA_964592085.1 uncultured Anaerolineae bacterium
ACTTCGAGGGCACAAATGTCACCCTGATGGCCTGCCCCGGCGTCAAGTCCTACTTCATCGGCTGGGGCGGGGATTGCGACACCACCGCCCAAGTCACTATGGACAGCGATAGGACCTGCACTGCCACCTTCGGCTATCCCGTCGGCGGGGTCGTGGTGCCGGTGGACAAGCTGGGGCTGGTGGCGCCGTGGGTGGGGTTGGTGGCGCTGGTGGTGATCGGGGCAGCGGTGGTCAAGAGGCACAGAAGCATGTAGATCTGACAGGTTTTTGAAACCTGTCAGATCTATCGAGCTAGAGGGTTCTGGTGGACGGTTCGCCGGAACCTTTTGTTTTGGGCATCGGCATCTTGAGCTGAGCAGGAACCAATGATCATTTGGAATGAAAAGCAATCTATGGTACAATATGGGTGAAGCAAATTGCTGAGGGGCGAGCGATGTGGCAAGTGGTGGGTCACAAGTGGGCGGTGGACTTGTTGAAGCGTGCTCTGGCTGGCGAGCGGGTGACCCACGCTTATCTTCTCACCGGGCCACCTCAGATCGGCAAGAGGTCGCTGGCTCTCAACTTCGCCCAGGCCCTGAACTGCCTCGACGGGGAGAAGCCTTGCGGCCAATGCCTGGCGTGCAACAAGATCGCGCACGGCAACCACCCCGACGTCCAGATCATCGAAGGAGAAGGTAAAACCCTCAAGATAGACCAGATGCGGACACTGCGGCACGAAGCAGCCCTCTCTCCTCTGGAAGGACGCTGGAAGGTCTACATCATCCGGCAGATGGAGCAGGCTACTGCCGAAGCCGCCAACTGTCTGCTCAAAACACTGGAGGAGCCCCCTCCCAGCGTGGTTCTGGTGCTTACCGCCAGTGAGGCCGAAGCGCTGTTACCGACCATCGTCTCCCGCTGCCAGGTGCTCAACCTGCGCCCTCTGGCCACTGCAACGGTGCAAAGAGCCCTCCAGGAGCGATGGAGAGTGGACGCCGAGCGTGCTCAGCTTCTGGCGCGACTTTCCGGCGGGCGGCTCGGCTGGGCGGTGGCCGCCAGTCAAAACGGTGCCATTCTGCACCAACGGGAGAGGCGACTCGATGAAATGATGGGCCTGATGGAGCAAGGGCGGGTAGAACGCCTGGAGTATGCCCAGCAGATCAGCAGCAACCCCGAGGCAGCGGCAGACCTGCTCCACCTGTGGCTCAGTTGGTGGAGGGACTTGCTCCTGAAGGCAAGCGGAAGCTCGGCGGGGATAATCCACATGGATCGAGAGCACGCTCTGAGGGGCCAGGCACAGCGATACAGCCTGGGTCAGGTGCGAAGCTTTTTGGAGGCCCTGCGAGCCGCCGTTTGGCAGTTGGAACACAATGCCAACACCCGCCTGACTTTGGAAGTGTTGATGCTGAGTCTGCCTACAAGCTAGGAAGTTGATGGGCGAAGGTCTCCGCCCGAGCCCCTGCCGCCTCGGGCGGGAGACCTTCGGCGATCAAAAGATACCAGGAGAACAAAATGCCCAAGATAGTGGGAATTCGTTTCAAACCAGTGAGCAAAATCTACTATTTCGACCCTGCCGGTTTCGAGGACTTAGAAGCGGGTGATTACGTGATCGTGGAGACAACGCGAGGACGGGAGGCTGGGAGAGTAGCTATCGCCCCTAGAGACGTGTCGGAGGACGAGGTAGTCGGCAAATTGAAGGGCATCGTTCGTCGGGCTGAGCCTTGGGACCTGGTACAGATGGAACATTATCGCTGTCTTGAATCCGAGGCCCTGGAGACGGGGCGGCAAAAGATAGCAGAGTATGGTCTGCCCATGAAAATGATCAAGGCTGAATATAACTTCGATGGTAGCCTTCTGGTGTTCTACTTCGCAGCCGAGAATCGGGTAGATTTTCGAGATTTGGTGCGAGACCTGGCCAAGACCTTCCAGGCAAAGATCGAGTTGAAGCAAGTGGGAGTGCGCGATGAGGCAAAGCTGGTAGGCGGCCTGGGGCATTGCGGGCTTACCATGTGTTGTGTCTCTCACCTCTGCGAGTTCAATCCTGTCTCCATCAAAATGGCAAAACAGCAGAATCTGCCTCTCAGCCCGGCGGAGATATCAGGGCAGTGTGGCCGTTTGCTCTGCTGCCTGACCTACGAAAACGAGTATTACACTGCCATGAAGAAAAAGCTGCCTCGGGTCGGCGAGAAGGTGAACACCCACTATGGCCCAGGCAGAGTAACCGGTGTCAACGTCCTCACAGAAACAGTTAACGTGAAACTGGAAAGCGAAGTGACCGTCGAGGTTCCGGCCCAAGATGTAAAAGGCAGGGACAAAGATGTCAGAAGGAAAAGACGCCGAGACCGAAGTTAACCTCTCACCCCTGCCAGAGCTTGCAGACGTTCCACCGACTCCAGGGGCACCCTTACCCCCGCCATTTCAACCGTATCCAGCATATCTGAGCCGTGGAAATCACTCCCCCCCGTAGGTATCAGATCGAACTTGTGGGCCAGATCGGCCAACCCTCGTATATCCTCAGGTGAGTAGCCATTATAATACACTTCCATGCCAACCAGCCCCCGCTCTATCAAAGAAGGCAGGAAATGCGTTATTCTGAGAGGATGGGCCAGCACAGGCAGCCCTTGGGCCTCCTTGATCAAAGACACGGCATCCGGAGGACTGATCTTGTAACGTTCCACATAGGCGGGGCCACTGCGTCCGATGTAAAGGAAAGCCTCGTCGTTGGAACTCACGTACCCCATCTTGACCATGGCCTGGGCGACGTGAGGCCGTCCGATGGACTCACCGCCTGCCAACTCAGCCACCATCTCCCACGGCAGCGGAAAGCCCAAAGTCGCCAGCCTGGCAAGGATCCCCTTGGCCCGTTGGAGACGGGCATCGCGCATGACACGCAGTTTCTCCTGAAGGGCCGGATGGTGATGGTCGAGATAGTACCCCAGCAGATGCACCTCTTCCTGCGGGACATCGCAACTAATCTCTACCCCAGGGATAACCTCAAGTCCCGTGCCACTGGCCGCCTCCAAAGCTTCGTCAATGCCTGCCGTCGTGTCGTGATCGGTAATGGCAATAGCCAGGAGATTGCGCTCCAGGGCCATGGCTACCAATTCTGACGGGGAGCACTGGCCATCGGAGGCGGTGCTGTGTAAGTGCAAGTCAACCCTGCTAATCATCGGGGTTCCACGACAAGCTTTATTGCCGTACGCTCCAGGCCCTCGATTTCCACTTCGGTGAAAGCGGGAATGCATATCACGTCTATCCCATCGAGAGCAAGATACCCTCTGGCTATAGCCACCGCTTTCACTGCCTGGTTCACCGCGCCTGCCCCGATCGCCTGGGCTTCAGCTCGCCCGCTTTCTCGAACCGTTCCGGCAATAGCCCCCGCCACTGCCGTAGACCTTGACCCAGCTGATACCTTGAGGATTCCCATGGTCACCTCCCATTGTAGCCGTAACGAGTCCCCTTTTCCCCAGGATATTTTACACGATTATCGCAATGTAAGCAAACTTTCTACTCCCAAGGGTTTGGACATAAATATCCTTAAAACGCTGTAGACTTTAAGATAACTGGCCTAAAATCCTTTGCCCAAAAAAGCAAATACTGGTAAAATACCTGAGCTTGATTTGCTCCCATTGTGAGTTCTGTGTAAAATTAGCTTCCATTTTTAACACCCCATGTTCTAAGTTGCACCATAAGCACCTCTCACCCCGCAGTACGTCTGCGAAAGCGCACTGCCTTCGAGCAAAGACGCTCCGGAAGCCGCTAAGCGTCTACAAAATCCTGGCAAACCATCCTTCTTGAGACAACCCCAGGCGAAGGCCAACCACAAGTGGCCTGGATCAACCCAACACAATAAATGAAAGGGCAATGCAAGACGGCATGAACGCCAATCAGATCTGGCAAGCAGCGCTAGGTGAATTACAACTGCAAATGACCAAGCCCACTTTCGACACCTGGCTCAAAAACACCAGCGCCATCTCCTACGAAGACGGCTCAATCATCATCGGAGTACACAATGCCTACGCCAAAGATTGGCTCGAAAATCGTCTGATGTCCATTGTCAAGCGCACTCTGATGGGCATTGTAGATCGCACTGTAGAGGTCAAATTCATCGTAGACGCCAAACCCGTTAAGGAAGACCCCTCACTGTCTTTGCTGCAATCACCGCCTTCTCAGCCCAAGCCAATTGCCGACAAGAGTTCCTCGTCAACGATGCTCAATCCAAGATATACCTTCTCTACCTTCATCGTCGGCTCCAGTAACCGCCTGGCTCACGCCGCTGCTCTGGCAGCGGCCGAGAATCCAGCGAACGCTTACAATCCCCTCTTCATCTATGGGGGCGCAGGACTGGGCAAAACCCATCTCATGCACGCGCTAGGCCATGCCTGTCAAGACAAAGGCAACCGAGTGCTCTACGCCACTTCCGAAAAGTTCACCAATGAATTGATCCAATCCATCCGCAACCGAAGCACTGAGGATTTCAGAAACAAGTATCGCACCATAGATGTGTTACTACTGGATGATATCCACTTCATCGCTGGCAAAGAGAGCACCCAGGAGGAGTTCTTCCACACTTTTAACGCTCTGCACGCCGCCAACAAGCAAATCGTCATCTCGAGCGATCGCCCTCCTAAAGCCATCGTCACTCTGGAGGAGCGCTTGTGCTCTCGTTTTGAAGGAGGGCTCATAGCCGACATCCAACCACCAGATCTGGAAACTCGTATCGCCATCCTGCAATTCAAACGCTCCCCTCAGCCCATCCCCGTGTCTGATCAGGTCATCGAATACATTGCCCAGAGATTCATGAGCAACGTCCGGGAGTTGGAGGGGGCTTTGAACCGAGTGGTAGTTAAGGCCATGTCAGAAAGACAACCCCTGACAGTCGAGCTGGCTATTGCCTCTCTACAAGGCATGCTCATCACTCAGCGAGAATGTACACCGCAGTCGGTGATCGAAACCGTGGCCGATTTCTATTCCCTGACCCCTCAGGACCTCACAGGACGAAGCCGCAGCCAGAAAGTGGTCAAGCCTCGCCAGATAGCTGTATACCTGGCACGGCAGGAAACAGATGCTTCTCTACCTCAGCTAGGAAAGGTATTAGGAGGACGTGATCATACCACTGTGCTCTACAGTTTTAACAAAATCAATGATCAGATAGAAAGAGACGAGCTGTTGCGGCGTGAGATAGTCGCCATCAAGAACAGGCTTCACAACAACGGCACGAGATAGCACCTCGCTTTGATCTGAGACAATCGAGTAGGAGGCGGCGGCTAACCGCCCCCTCTCACACCACCGTGCGTACGGGTCCGTACACGGCGGTTCGTCAAGCAGCACGCAGTTGGTGATACCGTTCAACGATGCTTCTCCGCGCTTGAGCGCTGCGAACAAGTTCTGACGTCCCAGTACCTGTTCCCATACGCCCCCACCTCCTGCGTTGGACATTCCCTCGTCTCGTGCCGGGGACAGCTCGGCCCTCTGGTCAAGTCCCAGTGGCTTCACCACCTTCGCTCGCCCAGCAGTACCCCTATCCGGGGCAGTCTGCCTTCTTTGCTCATCCCTCGAACTGCTCAAGTTCCTGCCCCCTCGACGTTCAGCCCTTCCCACCGTGACGGCGGTGGTACTATGGCCTCTGCTGACCCCTGCCGCCTCAGCCCAACCTCCCGATTGGGATTACCACCTCCGTGGCCTGGCGACAGGTCTCCCGGGGTAAGCCCGACCGCCTTCGCTGCACACCTGCCGGATTTACACCCGTGCCCTTTGGTGGATATGGACTTCGTTGTCACTTGCCAACTCGTCCGAACACGACTGCCTCTTATCCGGTTTCTGTTCGTCAGGTCGCAGTTTTGCTCCACGCTTCCTTCAGACCCCGCCTCACGACGACGCCCTTGCGCTTCGCTAGCACTTCACCTCCACCAGGTTGTGCAGGGGACTTTCACCCCTAAGCTGCCGGACATGCCCGGCACACAAACAGAAGGAGATGGGTAAATGTAGCCGCCCCATCTCCCTCTGTTTTCCCCGCGCCCATTTGTTGAGGTGCGTTTCACTTTGGGGGCGAGACCGAGGGCCGGCCCAGCCTGTCATTGCGAGGAGCGCTGTTTGCGATGAAGCAATCCCCAAATGCGCGAGGGGAGATTGCTTCGCTTCGCTACTAAGAAACTGTAGCTGCTTGGGCAGGTTTGGGTATCAACAGTAGGCCCAGGGTGGCAGCTTTTCGCTTAAGGTTGCGAATGGTGCGATCGCGATATTGTTGCTCGTAGTAGGTAGCCCCTGAATCGACATAGGCTGTCCGATTCTTTAACATGAAGTAGACGATGCGAGCGATTTTGTGGGCTGTGGCTGTGGTGGCTTTCGCCGGCCCATGCCTGGCTCTCAGTCGACGGTAGAAAGCGCCAATAGCACTATCGCTTCGGCCAGCGCTCTGTGCTGCCAGCCTGAATGCCAAGGTGAAGTGCTTGACCGTGGGCCAGGCGTTCACGTCAATGCCAATCTCTGTGATGATGGATTGAACAGTCAGGGCGTCAAGGCCATCAACGGCCGTCAGGTCTACACCCACGACCTGATACAGTGAGGTGGCCAAGTCAAAGTGGGCTTGGTTCTTGCGGCGCTTGCCGCCCTTGGGCTTAGGTGGTGGGGAAACTCGTTCATCTGGGTCTGTAGAAGGCAAGGCAGCATACATGGCCTCCATTTGGGCGTCACACTCCTGAATCTGCTGGAGGTAGAAGTCGTACTGAGCCAAGGCTTGCTTGAGGACAAACACGTGTTCTGGTTTGTAGTTGCCCTGGAGAGCCTTGGCAATCTGTTGTTCGCTTTTCTTGCAGCCCGGCTGCCGAAAGCGGGCCAGTTGGTGAGGGTCTTGTTCGCCAGCCGCGATGGCGCGGATGATGCTCAAACCAGTCACACCCGTGATGTCACTGACGACCTGGGTCAGCTTGACGTTCATCAACTGCAGGGCCTTCTGCATATGCTGGATATGAGCGGATCGATAGCGAATCAGGTTGTCACGATGTCGCGCTAGCGCACGCAGGGCGCAAATCTCTTCTGGAGGCCGGAAGGAAGCGCGTAACAGCCCGTAGGTGTGCAGTTGTTGAATCCATTGACAATCCAGGATATCTGTCTTCCGACCAGATACATTCTTGATGTGGCGGGCATTGACCAGATAGACCTCAAAGCCTCGTGCTTCGAGGATTTCGTACACAGGGATCCAAAGCACGCCGGTCGACTCCATGGCTATGGTCTCAATCTGGCACGCTTCCAACCAGTCGGCCAGGGCGTGAAGGTCGACGGTGAAGGTAGGGAACACTCGCACCGATTCCTCGTCACGGCCAACCGGGACACAGGCCCAGATCTCCTCGGCGCTGATGTCTAGTCCAGCAGCATTGAGATTGATCTGCTCCAGGACGTCCAAGTCTGGTACATTGACAGATGATTCCTTGCGCTTAGCCATCACTAACACCTCCTACTGTTGGGTTGGGTGTTCGGACCCGATTATCCATCGCAATATGTAGGCTACTAAACGGGGTCCTATGGCCACCAATAACTAAGCCACCGATAATCGGAACCAAACTCGCAAACGGGCTCATTCGCACCATTGCGTTGACGGTCTTAGCTGTCCGAACATCCCTAATTATACACCAAATGGCACACCAAAGCACAATTAGGTTTCTTACACCCTGAGTGGCGGCCACCCGCCATGGATTAACTCGCAATGACACCGAAGATGTTTCTGCCCTTTAGAATGGCGGGTCGCGACATGGCCGACTCGCAACGACAGACTAGACTGGCCCTCAGTCTCGCCCCAAAAGTGAAATACACCTCCGAATCAAAGCAGGTTTGACAAAAGGATGCAAAAGGGGTATACTACCCTCAGAGTTTGGGATGTACCAGTGGGAGGATACGATCATGATTGTGTCCGCTTTACAAATTAGTCAACGTTGTGCTCCAAAACACTGAGGGTTTGTTCTGCCTTGGTGTTTTGTTGTTTAAGAGGCTGTCCGCTACCTACCTAATCGCCAAAGGAGGCAAAAATGGACTCAGGTATGATCGGCAAGATCCAAAAGGCCAAGCGCTACGCTCAGGAGCTCGACAGGATCACCTTCAACGAGTTTCAGGTCACCTTCAAGGGAGCCCACGGCACGTATAAGGTCACCTACGACCAGGGGCAATGGAGTTGCGGCTGCAACTTCTTTGCCAAGCGGGGGGTGTGCAGCCACACCATGGCACTGGAGAGGATCCTAGGGGTGATGCTTGCGCCGGGGGAAGAGGCCGAGCCGCGCACGGCTGAAACATAAACGGCCCCAAGCTGATCATGCGGGGTATCGGACAAGCCGATACCCCTTTTTGTTGTACGCCCGGCATGGGCGATAGCTAGGGGGTGAAAGTCCCCTG